>DATJQG010000396.1:0-10277 GCA_035506015.1 Candidatus Edwardsiibacteriota bacterium | reverse complement strand
ACCCGCTGCCCCGCCACATTGTAGACACCGATCGCCAGTCTTGCCGCAGCCGGCAATTGCAGGTCGACCGTGATCCTGTCGGCGGCGGGGTTGGGCCGGCATTGCCCCATCCAGAACGGGCCGCCGGCGGTCGTTGGTTTGGCGCTTGATACGCCGGCATAATACAAGCCGTACAACGCGTGCAAAACAGCGCAATTGTTGACCACTGCCTGGCCGCCCGGGTCGATCCTGATGCCGTGCCACGAGCTGTCGCAGGGCGCGTCGCTCCAGGTGTCGCAGATCACGCTATCGTCCGGCGCCCCGTTGACGGCCAGCCGGCCCCGGATGATCAGCTCCGCCCGCTGCGGGTCGGCGCCGAGGTTCTCGAAATCGCGCCGGTCGCTGAAATACAGCCGCGACCCGGGCAGGATCGTCAGCGTCGCGCCCGAATCGACCACCACGTCGCCATTGAAGAAATTATCGCCGCTGATGGTGAGCGGCCGGCAGATATGGCCGCACCAGTCGACCAGCGCGCCGTGCCGGCTGCTGCGAAAGATATCGTGGCCCTGCGTCGCCCAGTCCGGCGGCTGGGCCGGGCTGGCATTCAGCTGCCAGCGGACAACCTCGCAGCCGCGGGTGTCGGCCAGCAGGTCGCAGCCCGCACCGGGGGCCAATCTCGTGATGGTCGGGGACGCGTAGTTGCCGTCGGCGGTCGTGATCGGGAAACCGGACACCGTCTGCCCGCCTATATTCAGGGCTTGGACCTGCGTGTAATCATCGCGTACGATCAACTCCTCGCCGCCGTCCCCGGCCAGATCGGCGACCAACGGGGCCGCGTGCATCGCACGCCAGTAGACCGGCCATCCCGGGATCGCTCCTCCCGCATGATCCAATTGAACTATATTCCCGAGCAGATCCGAGGCAGCGACGCGCGGCAGGCTTTCACAGGCCGCCGTGAACGCGGTCGGCGTCGACCATACTATTCCCGGCGTCGCCCGCCACAGCAGCTGGCCGGCGCTGTCCCAGGCGCAGATCGCATTGCCGGAGAGGTATGGGACCACGGCCTCGTCCTTGCCGTCACCATCCAGATCGGCCAGCAGCGCCGCGGCGGGGATGTAATTATCCCCGCTGCTGGAGGACACCAGACTGTCGAGCATGGCGCCCTGGTTGTCCAGCACGTAGCTGCGCGAGTTGGCGGATGCGGAGGCCGTGACCACGATCTCGGGCAACGTGGTGCCGCGGACGTCGCCGACCGAAACCTTCGGCGAATTGCCTGCGGGCAAGGTCCAGGTCCACGCGGTCGAGATGACGGAGCCATTCCACCGCAGGGCGCGCACCGTGTTGTCGCTGCAGGGCACGACGATCTCCAGCCAGCCATCGCGGTCGAGGTCGGCAACTGCCGGACCGAGAATGGAACCGGCAGCCACGTATGGCCACCCCGGCAGCATGCTGCCGTCAGACTTGACCGCGGCCAACGTGTCATTGTAGGCGATGAGCATTTCCAGCCGCTGGTCCTTGTCCAGGTCGGCCAAACAGACCGGGCAACTGATGCCCGTCCCGAACTGCCGCGGCCATCCTGCCAACGGCCGCCCGTCGCGGTCCCAAACGTAGACCATGCCGCTGGGGTCGGCCATCACCACTTCCCGCAGTCCGTCGCCATCCAGGTCTCCGGCCACCGGGCCGTTCCAGTTCCACCCGCTATAGACCGCGATCGGCTGGGGCCAGCCCGGCGCCGTGCCGGGCGCGGCGCTGCCGGCCGCCGCCGCGGACGGCAGGCTCAGGCAGCCCGAGGTGTCGATCGCCGCCACGACGTACGAGTACGCGCGGCCGGCCGCTGCCAGCTGATCGGTGTAATACAGGCAGTTCCTGATCGCCAGGCCGCTGACCTCGCCGTAATCCGATGAATCGCGCAACGCGCGGTACACCGAATATCCCGCCGCAGCGGCGCTGTTGTCCCAGCCGACCCGCAGGCCGGCGCGGTCTGTGGCGACCGTGATGTTGGCGGGCGCGGCCGGCCGGCGCAGCACCCCGATGACGCTGGTCCACAGCCGGCCCGCCCTGTCGCTCATAGTAAGCTGGAATCGGTACGGGCCGCTGGCCGTGGCTGCGAAGCTGAATGCGCCACTGGCGGTCACCGCGCCGTTGCTCACGATCGAGCCGATGCGCAGGGTATCGCCCAGCATGGTGATGCCTGCCATCGCCGGCGCCAGCGTCAGCACCACGCTGTCCGCCCGCCCCGACCCGTAATTGCCGATGCGGACGTCCCGCAGCTCGATGGTCTCCCCGCTGTCGGCGGCGCCGTTGCCGTTGCCGACGCTCTCGGCCAGGGTGAAATGCTCCAGCGCCAGGGAATCGGCATGGACGGTCACCAGGACACTGTCCGCCGCGCCCGCCGGCGCCAGCGGCTGGGCCGCGATCCTGATGCGCCGCTGATCGCCGCAGGCGGGGTCAACGACGTACCGCGGCGCGGCCTCGCACCACGCGCTGTCCCCAGCCGCCAGAGGCGCGGATAAGACGACGGCGGCGGTATCGGGCGTCAGCATCGGGTCATCACAGGTCACGAGCATGCGCACGCTGTCCGCCGCCACGGCCCCGGTGTTCCTGATCAGCAGCCGCAGCGCGAACTGCTCCCCGGGGTTGGCCGCGCCGTCGCAATTTCCCGAGGAATCGCGGATCGCCTGCCCGGCGATGGCGAGGTGCGGCTGGGCCGCGGCCGTGACCGGGATGCTGCCAGTCTTCGGCAGGTGGTCATGGGCGGTGACGGTCACGGTCAACGTGCCGGTATCGGGGGGATCGTAACTGAACGACGCTTGCCCGGACGTGTTCGTCGTGTCCACCGCGTACGCATCATCCGCTTCCTGCCACAGGCAGACCCGGGCCCCGGCCAGCGGCAGGCCGGTGACGCTGTCGGTAGCGGTGATCGTGAATCCCGGCGTGCCAATGACCAGGCTGTCGGGCAGCTGCAGCGCGATGCTGCGCACCGAGTCCGTCCACACCGGCAGTTCGGGGTCGCCCAGCAGGTTGATCTCGTACTGCGACCAGCGCATCAGCCCGTCGCCGCTGGACGGGACCAGCCGGGCCTTGGCCAGGGCCAGCGCCGCGCCCAGGTTGTAGCAGCTGTCCGCCAGCAGCGCCTGGAAGAACCCGCGGTCGAACAGGTAGCTGGTGCTGGCGTAGGGCTGGCCCGTGATGAACCAGGCCTCGCGCGAGCAGCCGATCACCGCGGCCGCGCCGTTGGCCGCCGACAGGAACCGCTCGCCGATGCAGCCCTTGTCGAAGGCGCAGTTGTAGCAGCCGATGGCGTAGATCACGGCCGGCCGGCCCGCGTTTGACAGGCCGGCGGCGTCGGTGAGATAGAGCTGCCCGCCCCCGGTGCGGCTGCCGGTGCCCATCGCATAATAGTCGGCGTGGTCCGAGAAATTGACCAGGCCGCAGCCCGCGTTCAGCGCGGCCAGCACGTTGGCGCGGTTGAGCACGGTCGGCGTGGCGGGGTACAGCCGGTCGACCCGCAGGTGGGCGTAGGGCGCGACGTCCTGCGCCGCGATGCTGTCCTTGACCGCGCCGGTGTGGGTCTGGTCGTCGAGGTCGGCGCCGATGAACAGCAGCCGGGTCTGGTAATCGGCCTGGGGATCCCGCTCGTACCCTAGGATCTTGGCCACGATGTTGGCCGCCGAGACCGTATCGCTGACCGGCAGCCGCCCCACGCAGACATCGGGATAGAGGTCGACGCTGTCGGCGATCTCGCCCCAGGTGGCGTTGCGGTTGAAGTTCCAGTCCCCGCTGAGGTCCGAGAAATACAGGTCGCCGGGATAACCGGCCGCCACCCGGTGCGGCACGTCGTCGACGTCCCCGGCCAGCAGCACCCACTGCACCCCGTGTTGCGCTTGTTCCTGCCTGATGAAATTGCGCACCTGTTCGGCCGGGTCGGCGCCGGGGAACCGCTGCGCGATCCACTCCACGGTGCGGACCTCGGCGCGGACGCCCTTGCGCGTCTTCCATTGGGCCAGCGGTGTGAACGCGGACTCCAGCCGCTGGCTGGTGATGATCAGGTAATCGTACGGATCGTTATCGCCCAGCGCCATCACGCGCTTGGGCCCAGGCCGCGACTTTGCTCTTGTCGCCAGTTGGTATTCACGCAGGGCCTGCGGGTTGGCCGCGAGCCTTGCCGCCATCCGTTCGAGCGCCGGCAACGCGTTCACGATCGGCGATGCGGCACTTTTCGCTGCCCGCGTGATGACCCTGACGGAGAGCGTGCGGTAATACAGCAGGACGTTCCGCGCGGGGAGGTATTGCACCGGCGCGATCAACACCGCAGCGAAGCGGTAGGGCCCGAGACCGCCCTGCCCGGTCAACCGCGCCAGCGCGCCGGGATAGGCGTCGCCGCAGCCATAGATCTTCTCGTCGGCCGCGATCTCCGGCGCGGCGGCCGGCCCGTTCCCAATGGTCTGGGGCGCGGGACAGGGCTGGAGCCGCGCGCCCAGCCGTACGGTCTCCGGCGCTGCCGCGGTGATCTCGATGCCGGCGGCCTCGCAGCCCGGCGGCAGCAGCACGTGGCGCGGCAGCTCCGGCAGCAGCGGCGCGCCGGTCAGCGGCCGGTAGACGCCGCCTGCCAGCGTGACCTGCTGCCAGCCGTGTCCGGCGGCCAGCGACAGATCGCGGGGACCGATCGTGAAGCTTACCGTCACGTCCGCCGACAGCGGGCTGGCTAGGAGTATCGCGGCCAGCGCGTATGTGAAAGCCCGGTTCATGTTCTATTCATACCACGGGAATGTGCCGCTGTCAAGGGCCCGGTGTGACGGCGTGGTCGGCCAGCAGACGCCACGGGCGCAGCGCAGCGTACCGCCAGAACGCGTTCGGGAAACGCCGGCGCTTCCAGTCCTCGACCGTGGGCGTGAACACCAGCCGCCACAGGAACGTCGCCCGCCCGGCAAAGCCCCGCTGACCGGCGGCATAGATCCGTCCCAGCGCGCCGATGCCCCGCGCTTCGGCCTGCCGGGCGGCCAGGTGGCGCGCGAACGATGCCGCCAGCCGCCGAGCGGACCGGTCGCGCCCGGCCCGCTCGATCGCCCCTCCGGGGATCACCCCGCCGGCCAGGGCATCGGCCAGCAGCAGCCCGGCGTTGATCATCGTCCCGGATTGATGATCGCTGCCGATCGCATCCCAGTCGATGCGCAGCGCGGCCCCGGCCTGCGCGATATCGGCGACCAGGGACAGCCGGTCCCAGCCATGCTTGAAGCCGTGCAGCAGCAGGTGGCGGAACGTGTCGTCATCCGACATTGCGGCCGCTGGCCGCCGCTCCAGGTTGACCGGCCGCCGCGCGTCCCACCGCGCGTCGAAATCGTAACGCAGGCCGAAACAGCGCGGCAGGAAGTTCCAGTGCAGTTCCACGGCCGTCCCGTTGCCCTTGTTTACGAAACCCATGGCCGCTTCCTGCGCCGCATACGTCAGCGCCGCCCGCTGGCCAAGCTCGACCTCGGGCACGAACCCGGCGTCGCGCAACAGGCGATAGCATTCCCAGAAATCCTCGGGGGCGATCAGCAGGTCGAGGTCGGCGAAGGCCCGCAGGCCGACATCGCCGAACGCCTGCGCGGCCAGCACCGGGCCCTTCACCGGCAGGGCCCGCAGCGAGCGCCGCGCCAACAGGTCCAGCAGCAGGAACAGCTGCTTGGTCATCTCCAGGTTGCGGATCAGGTGGGCGCGGTACGCGGTCTTGATCGACCGCCCCACGTCCTGGGGCACGCCCCGCCAGGCCTGTTCCTCCAGCCGGCGGTGCAGCAGCGGCACCATCCCGTGGCGGCGGGCCAGCCGCAGCAGCAGGTCCCAGTCGGGCGCTGCCCGCAGCAGCGCCGCCAGCCTCGCATCGTGCGGCGCATGGAGCTTTGCGCGGCAGCACAGCAGCAGCAGCTCGAACTCTGGCGACGGTTTGATCAGGGCGGCCATGGCTGCTTACGACAACGCCGCGCTCTGCTGCCGGAAGAGCCGGGCATAGATGCCGCCGCGCTGCACCAGTTCCTGGTGGCCGCCGGCCTCGGCGATGCGTCCGTTCTCGAGCACGCAGATCGTCTGCGCCAGACGCGCCACGGCGAGCCTGTGGCTGACGATCACCGCGGTCCGGCCGGGCAGCAGTTCGCGCAGCGAGGCCAGCACCTGCGATTCTGACTCCGCGTCCATGGCGCTGGTGGGCTCGTCCAGCAGCAGCAGGCCGGCCGGCCTGAACAGGGCGCGGGCCAGGGCCAGCTTCTGCCACTGGCCGAAGCTGAGGTCGTGGCCGCGGGCGAACCAGTGGCCCAGCACGGTGCGGTACTGCTGCGGCAGCGACTCGATCATCGCCGCGGCGCCGGCCGACCGCGCGGCCGCCGCGATCCTTTCCTCGTGGTAGGCCCGGCCGTGGTCGCTGACCGCGATGTTCTGCGCCGCGGTCATGTTGTAGCGCACGTGGTCCTGGAACAGCGCGCTGATGCCCTGCCGCCAGTACATGGGATCGATGTCGCGCAGGTCGCGCTGGCCGGTCCGGATCGCGCCCGCCGTGGGATCGTACAGCCGGCACAGCAGCTTCAGCAGCGTGGACTTGCCCGAGCCGTTGGCGCCCACCAGCGCGATGGTCCGGCCGGGCCCGATCTCAAGGTCGATGTCCGACAGCACCGGCCGGTCCGAGGCGGGGTACGCGAACCCCACCCGCTCGAAGGTGATCGTCTCGCGCCGCGCCGGCGACAGCGGCTGCGCGCCGGGCATCGCCCTGATCTTCGGCGCGAGGTCCAGGAATTCGAACAATCCCGACAGGAACAGGTTGTCCTCGTACAGCCCGGCCAGGCTGGCGATGATGTCCTGTAGGAACGTGCCGCCGCGCTGCAGCACCTGGAAATACATCACCAGGCTGCCCAGCGTGATGGCCCCGCGCACCGCCTGGGACGCCAGCAGCACCAGCGTGCCGTAGATCACCGCCAGCGACAGGGTCAGCGCCGCCAGGTCGCCCAGCCAGCGCCGCGAGAAGATCCTCAGCCGGCCCAGCCGCAGCGCCCGGCGCAGCCGGCGGTAGCGCAGCGCCAGCCACGGCCCCAGCCCGAACAAGCGGATCTCCTTGGCGTGGCCGGCGTCGGTCAGCATCCAGTGGTGGTACCAGGACTGCCGCTCGCGCTGCGATTGCTCGCGTTCCCAGGCAAAGAACTTCCTCGAGAACCGCATCTTGAGCGCGATCCCGGGCAGTGCCGCCAGGAACAGCAGCGCCCCCGCCCACCAGCCCAGCCCGAACAGCAGTCCCAGCATCGCGGCCAGCGACAGCGCCCCCTGCCCCAGCCGCACCAGGTTGCCCACCAGGCTGGCCGAGCGGTAGGGCGATTCCTGCTGGGCCCGGTGCAGGGCGTCGTAGTAGGACGGGCTCTCGTAGTATTCCAGGTCCAGCGCCGCGGACTGGGCGTGGATCCGGTCGGCGATGCCGTCGCTGACGGCCTGGGACTGCGCCTGCCCGATGAACCCGGCCAGGCTGCGGGCCGCCGCCTCCAGCAGGGCCAGCCCGGCGACGATCACCAGCAGCGGCAGCACGGCGCTCCAGAACAGGGCCGGCTGCCCCGCTCGCACCGCGGCCGCGATGGCATCGACCAGCAGCTTCAGCGCATACAGGCCGGCCAGCGGCAGGGCGCTCTGGAGCACGACCATGGCCAGGCTGGCTGCGTTCCAACGCGGCGCCAGGGCCCACACCAGTTTCAGCGCGCGGAGCACGCGCGCCTTTTCGGGGCGGATTTCCATCGCTGAAGTTTAGTCCAGTGGCTGTTGAAAGTCAAGGGAAATGTCAGTATTTATCACGTTGTCCATGCAGCGAACGATTGTTTTACTGACTTGTCCCTTTTTGATTTTTAGTCATTATTTGTTACAAAAATCGCATTCATGCCGATGTCAATCACAATCGTTCGCAAATCATAATTCTTTGATAGTGCAAATGTTATGGACCGAAAGAAAGTCAGTCTCGTTGGAACGGATTATGCATGTATATAATGTAAGCCATGAAGATACAATTTAAACATAGGTGCTGCCATGAAAAAGACCGTGTTGGCGATAGGTCTGGTCTTGATCTGCTGCGGAATAAGCTTCGGGCAGACCACGATCTTCTCGGACGACCTTTCCAGCTTCCCCACTGGCTGGACCCTGTCGCCCTCGTCGGGCGGGTGGACCAAAACGACCAGCCGCTACAACAGCGCCTCCTCCAGCGCGCGTGGCGATGACGCCAATCCCTACGCCGCCAGCCAGAGCAACACCATGTCGCGGGCGGTGGGCCTGTCCGGCTACGCCAGCGCCACCCTCAAATTCTACTGCTGGCAGTACACCGAAAGCGGCTACGATTCGCTGGTGGTCGAGTACTACAGCGGCTCGTCCTGGACCAAGGCGTGGTCGCGCTCCGGAAGTTACCAGTCCTGGAGCCAGCAATCGGTGCCGATCCCGACCACGGCCACCCAGCTGCGGTTCCGCTTCAAGTCCGACGTCAGCGTCCAGTACGAGGGCGCCTATGTCGACGACATCGTGCTGACCGCCGCCGCCGCCGCGGCCGACACCGTCAAGCCGTCCTGCTCGGTCACCGCGCCGGCCGCGGGCGCCACGGTCAGCGGCACGACGACCATCAGCGCGACGGCCGCCGACAACGTCGGCGTCAGCTCGGTCGAATTCTATGTCGACGGTGTCCTGAAAGCCACGGACACCTCATCGCCGTATTCCTACAGCTGGTCGACGACCTCGTCCGCCGACGGCTCGCACTCGCTGACCTGCAAGGCCTACGACGCGGCCGGCAATGTCGGGGCCTCCGGGGCCGTCAGCGTCACGGTCAAGAACTCGACCTCGACCACGCCGGCCAAGATCGTCTGCTTCGACGTCGGCCAGGGCGACGCCACCTTCATCCAGTCGCCCACCGGCAAGTACGTGCTGATCGACGGCGGGCCCTCCAGCACCACCGGCACCAAGGTCTGGAAATTCCTGCGCGATTCGATCCACACCCACCATGTCGACTACATCTTCATCAGCCATTTCCACGACGACCACATCGGCGGACTGACCGCGGCCATCGACAGCATCAAGGCCCACGGCATCGACTCCATCAAGGGCGGCGTCTACGACCACGGCGGCACCTACAGTTCCACCGCCTTCACCAACTACGCCGCGGCCGCCGGCAGCAAGCGGATGACGCCGGCCATGGGCCAGGTGTTCGACCTGGGCGGCGGCATGACCATCAAGGTGGTCTGCATGAACGGCACCACCATCACCGGCAACTCGATCACCCCGTCCGAGGAGAACGCCAACTCGCTGGGCCTGCTGCTGAGCTACAACGGCTTCAAGATGGTGATCGCCTCGGACATCGGCGGCTACAACAGCGGTTCGTACAAGGACCAGGAGAGCATCCTGGCGCCGGGCGTGGGATCGGTCAACGTGCTGTACGTCAACCACCACGGCTCGTCCACCAGCAGCAACCCCACCTGGATCAGCACGCTCGATCCCCAGGCCTCGATCATCTCCTGCGGCGACGGCAATTCCTACGGCCACCCCACCGCGGCCGCGCTGACCCGGCTGACCGCGGACCCCGGCGCCAACAATTACATCTACCAGACCGAGACCGGCGACGGCGGCACCATCCCCTCGGGCCGCGGCAAGGTGATGAACAGCAACATCTGGATCACGATCAACGCCTCGACCTTCACCATATCCTCCAACAGCTACAGCATCACCAAGGGCGGCGACGTGGTCGCGTCGCTGCCCCAGCCGGCCACGGCGGTCATGGCGCAGGACTTCTCCATCACCGCGGCCTATCCCAACCCCGTGCGCGGCGGCCAGGCCACGGTGCGTTATCAGCTGCGGAGCCCGGGATATGTCACGCTCGCCCTGTACAACATGCTGGGCCAGAAGGTCCGCACCCTGGCCAGCGGGCACCAGCCGGCCGGCGAGCACACCGTCAACTGGCAGCAGAACGGATCGCGACTGGCAGACGGCGTCTACGTCTATCGTTTGGCGGTGATCGCCGGCGGCACCGTCTACGAGGCCAGCAGGAGGATGCTGCTGGTCAAATAAACGCATGGCCAACAACGAAAGGAAAACCCCGCCGGACGGCGGGGTTTTCTTCTTTGCGCTTGTTCGGTCCCTCTCGGGTGATTTCTGCTTACGACTCCTCCAGTGCCCGCAGCTCGGCGTCGGCGTGGCGCAGCCGGATGGCCAGCACCCGGGCCAGCCCGGAAAAGATCATCCCCGCCAGGGCCGGTTCCTGCCGGGCGAAGCCGTCGAACTTGCCGCGCGAGATGCTGTAGATCATGGCCTCGGTGGCGGCC
>DATJQG010000395.1:0-3122 GCA_035506015.1 Candidatus Edwardsiibacteriota bacterium | reverse complement strand
CGTGCCGACCTCGTCCAAGGGCGCCAAGGCCCCGCCGGACACCTGCTGGCACGGCCCCGCCGCCCACAGCGACCACTACGTCACCACGGCCAGCGATGGCTGGTACTATTGGACCGTCCTGGACAACGCCGTCAACCAGGACAAGATCTGGGTGAAGTTCACGAACGACATCTGGGCCAATCCGGCGGCCACGGTCACCCGCGTCGACTGGTCGATGGACATGTCAACCACCTACAACAACACGACGTCGAACACGGAGTATTCGGCGTACATCGGCTACGGCTCGGACACCCTGCACTACACCGGCGCCTGGTACATCGGCGCGACCAGCGGCGGGACGACCGCATGGTACGAGTTCACCTGGACGAACCTCTCCCGCTACGGGTGGGGGCCGGCCACTCCGCGGACTTGCTCGGGCACGTTCTCCTATACCAGCTCGGTCGGGGTGAGCGGCAGCTACACCTTCACCAACGGCGCGGGCACGGGCACCTGCAGCTACGGCGGCGAGACGATCGCCAGCTTCGTGTTCCACAACGACGGCACGGGCTACTACACCATCACCGGCGGCACCACCCAGTACCCGTTCAGCTGGTAGTCCGGACGATCGGACGATCAAAAGCGGGGAGCGCAATGCTCCCCGCTTTTGTTATTCGTTCCGGGCGGCCGGGCTAGTCCTTGCCGCCGTAGACCTCGTTCCCCGCCACGAACACCTTGAGGATCCGGCGCTGGTCGTGCTTGAAGATCAGGTCCGACAGCACGTCCTGGCCCGACTCGCGGTTGGCCTCCTTGATCCGCAGCACCACGAAGTCGGCCCGCTTGCCCCGCGCCAGGCTGCCGATCGATTTGTCCAGCCCCAGCGTGCGGGCTCCGCCCAGCGTGGCCAGGAAGAACAGCCGCTCCAGCTTCTGCATGTTGACAAAGTAGCCGTCGCGCATCACGTCGAACATCGAGAACGACGGCCCGGCGCCGACGTCCGAACCCAGCCCCAGCCGGCCGTAGCCCCGCCATAGCTCGATGGGGAAGCGGCCCGAGTGCAGGAACATGTTGGCCGAGGGGCAGTGCACCACGCCGCAGCCCCGGTCGCTGATCAATTGCCGCTCGCGGTCGGCAAGGTGGATGCAGTGGGCCAGCAAGGTCCTTTCGGTCAGCAGGCCGAAGTGGTCGTAGACCGTGGTATAGTCGCGGACCCTGGGGAAGGCCCGGCGCACGGCGGACAGCTCGTCGAGGTTCTCGGAGAGGTGGGTCTGGATGCAGAGGCCGTGGGCGGCGGCGAAATCGGCGATGCCGCGCATCAATGCGGGCGAGCAGGCCAGCGCGAAGCGGGGGTTGAGCGACAGCCGCAGCCGGTCGGGATGGGCCGCGGCGGCGGCCAGCAGCCCGCGGCAGGTGTCCAGCGCCCGGGCCGGGTCGAGACGGAGCGCGGCGGGCACGCCCCGGTCCATCATGGTGTAGCCGATGGTGGCGCGGATGCCGGCGCGGCCGGCCTCGCAGAACGCCGCCGCCACGCCCTGCGGGTAGTTGCTGTAAATGGCGGCGCAGGTGACGCCGCGCGACAGCAGCTTGCGGAAATAGCTGCGGGCGGTGCGCTGGGCGTAGTGCCGGTCGCGGAACCGCGCCTCCTCCCGGAACACGTAGTTCTTCAGCCAGTCCAGCAGGGCATGGCCGCCGCGCCCCCGCACATGGTACTGCGAGAGGTGCGAGTGGCAATCGACCAGCCCCGGGATCACCACCGAGCGCGGCGGGACGTCGATGGCCACGGTCCTGGCCCCGCGCTCGTCCCAGCGTTTCCCGCAGTGCACGATGACGCCGTGCCGGTCGAACACCAGGTCGCCGTCCTTGATCCAGCGGCAGTTGTCGGCGCTGACCGGGTCGAGGATGTCGGCGCGAACGCGGTAGAGTTTCTGTTTCATCGTCCCACCATCATTTCAGCAGCTGCTCGAACTCGGCCTCGCCGATCACCGTGATGCCCAGTTTTTGGGCTTTTTCGAGCTTCGCTCCCGCTTCTTTTCCCGCCACCACCAGCGAGGTCTTGGCGCTGACCGAGCCGGCCACGCGGCCGCCGCGCTGGGCGATCAGCTCCGTGGCCTGCTCGCGCGAGTAGTTCTCCAGGCCGCCGGTCAGCACCACGGTCAGACCCGCGAAGGATTGCTTCAGCCCTTTCGGTTGCTCGGCCTTCATCCGCACGCCGGCCTGCTTCAGCTTGGCGATCACCTTGCGGTTGGCGGGATTGGCGAAGAACTGCTCGACGCTGGCGCCCACCGCCTCGCCCAGCCCGAAGATCTCGTCGATCTCGGCGCAGCCCGCTTGTTCCAGCGACGCCATGTCCGGGAACCGCTGCGCCAGCTGCCGGGCCACGGTCGCGCCCACCCGCCGGATGCCCAGCGCGAACACCACCTTCCAGAAGGCGTTGTCCTTGCTGCGCTCGATGCCGTCCAGCAGGTTCTGCGCCGACTTCTGGCCCATCCGGTCGAGCTCGACCAGCTGTTCGCCCCGCAGCGCATAGAGGTCGCCGTAATCCTTGATCAGGCCGCTGTCCACCAGCGATTCCACCAGCACCTGGCCCAGCCCCTCGATGTCCATCGCGCCGCGCGAGGCGAAATGGCCGATCCGCCGCTTGACCTGGGCCGGGCAGGAGACGTTCTCGCAGCGCCAGGCGGCCTCGTCCTGGTAGCGCTTGATCGGGCCGCCGCAGGACGGGCAGGCCTGCGGCATCGCGAAGGGCTTCGCCCCCTTGGGCCGCTTCTCGCCCACCACCTTGACCACCTGCGGGATCACCTCGCCGGCCTTCTCGATGAACACGGTATCGCCGATCCGGATGTCCTTGCGCTTGATGTCGTCCTCGTTGTGGAGCGTGGCGCGCGACACCGTCGAGCCCGAGACCGCCACCGGCTCCAGGATGGCCACCGGCGTGATGGCGCCGGTGCGGCCCACGCCGAACTCGATGCCGCGCACCACCGTGGTGGCCTGGCGGGCCGGGAACTTGTAGGCGATGGCCCAGCGCGGCGAGTGGGTGGTGGCGGCCAGGGCGCGCTGCTGCGCGAACGAGTTGACCTTGACCACCATGCCGTCGATCTCGTAGGGCAGCTTGTCGCGCCTGGTCTCCCACTTGTTGCAGTGCCCGA
>DATJQG010000394.1:0-3665 GCA_035506015.1 Candidatus Edwardsiibacteriota bacterium | reverse complement strand
TAACAAATGTTAATGATCGTTCTTGTCCTTGAATTATAGAAAAGAAACAAATCAAGGGCAATGCGATAATCAGAGAATTTCTGGTTCTCATTTCAGAATCCTATAAGTCCGGTCTGCGGTCATCCAACATGCTGCAATATTGCTGGCAGCTGGGCCACCGAGTCGATCGCGGCCAGGCAGCGGGGCTCATCCACGCCGGGCTTCCTGATCCACACCGCCCGCAGGCCCGAGGCCGCGGCGCCGGCGATGTCGCTCTCCGCGCTGTCGCCGACGTGGACGGCCTCGGCGGCCGGGACGCCCAGCGCGTCCAGGGCCTGCGCGAAGATGCGGGGGTCTGGCTTGCGGACGATGGTCTCGTCCGAGAACAGCGCGGCGTTGAAGCGCCGGACGATGCCGAAAGTGCCCAGCAGCGTGCGCAGCACGACGCCGGGCGAGCGGCCGGTGTTGCAGATCAGCGCCAGTTTGAGGCGCTTCCGTTTGAACGCGGCCAGCGTCTCGGCGGCGCCCGGGATCAGCTGCGGCGGGTAATGCAGCACGGCGTCGGCGTAGGCCTGTTCGATCTTGCGGCGCGTGGCGCGCGGCAGCGTGGCGGACAGCCCCGGCTGGGCCAGGTCCAGGAACAGCGCGACCTGCTCGGCAAAGGGCAGGTCCGTCGACTTGACCCACTGCTGTTCGCAGCGCCGCCACACCTCCTCGTGCGCGGCGTAGAGGGCGCCGAGGTCGGCCGGCGCGCCCGCGCCCAGCAGCAGCTGCGCGGTCTTGGCGACGCGGTACTCGGTGCGCAGGTCGTTCTGGGCCGCCGAGTCGGCGATCAGCGTCTCCCACAGGTCGAAGGTGATGGCTTTGATCATGGCGCGGCGGCGGACGGCGGGGCGGCGGATGGTCAGACCTGGGCGAGCCGCGCCGTCAGCCGCTGGACGGCGTCCGCGGTCAGCGGCCGGCCCTCCAGGGTGAGGTTGAACAGCGCCAGGGTCAGGCGGTCGACGTTGGTGCGGCAGAACGAGTTGACCTCCAGGCCCCCGACCGCGTCCAGCACCCGCTGCAGCCGCGCCGGGTCGGCGGCGAAGGCCACGGCCAGCGCGGTGAAGCCGGGGTCGTCGGGGCCGGTGCTGATGGTGTCGACCTTGACGGAGAGCGTGGACGACGGGTCCAGGGCCCGCTGCGCCTCGTACCACAGCTTGATCTGGGCGTAGACCGAGGCGTCCGAGATCTCGGGGTTGAGCAGGCAGCGGTCGCCCAGGTTGTAGAACAGGTTGCGCAGCTCGTCGGCCGGGATGTGCTCGGCCTTGGAGATGCCCATCACCGCCTTGAGCCGCATCTGGCGCATCATCCGGCTGGTGCGGTCGAAGATCCGCAGCTTGGGCCCGAAACCGGGGATGGTCTTGACCGCCTGCTCCACCCGGTTGTAGATCTCCTCGTCGTTCCAGGTCTGATAGTCGCTGCCGAACAGCGCCTGGCGGTCGATCCACAGGTCGACGATGGCGATCTCCTGCGACAGCTCCTGGTCGTTCTGCCGGTAGCTGACGGTGCTGGGCTTGTCGGGCATGGCCGCGGTGAAGCCGGGCACCGCCGACAGCACCCGCACCAGCTCCAGGCCGTGGCCGGCGTCGGGTCCCGAGGCCACCGCGATCACCTTGAAGTGGTCGGGGGCGTGGGGGTGGATGTAGCCCTGCGGGATCTTGAGCTCGCGCTCCTCGTCCAGCATCAGCGGCACGATCTTGCGGCGCACCAGCTCGACGCCCGGCGTCGGGCCCAGCGTCTCCTTGGCCGCCGGCAGCGTGCGGATGGCCGCGGCCAGTTCGGCGGCGACGGCGTCGGCCAGGGCGTGGTCGCTGCGGTCGGTGAGCTCGATGTGGAACACCGCGATCTTGTCGGCGGTGAAGTAGGCGTAGTCGTTGTAGCGGCGGCAGCCGGGCACCAGCTCCTCCACCAGCCGCAGCAGCCGCTCGAAGGTGACGTTGGGCTCGCGGGTGATCACCGAGACGCCGGTCAGCTCCTTGTGCTTGAACTTGATGCGGTGCACCGCGGTCTCCAGCGTCGAGCCGCCGCCGCGCACCCGCTGCTTGAGCTCGTAGTTGACCAGCACCTGGTCGGCGATGGAGTCGGGCGCGCGCTCGTTGATGTAGCTGTCCTGGCGGGCGATGAAGAACTTGATGGCCTCGCCGGAGTCGCCCATGATCTCCTTGAGGTCGGCGGCCGGGAGCTTCTTCTTGAGGATGTCGGTGACCGTGGTGAAGGCGTAGAGCCGGCGGGCCTCCTGGCGCTGCAGGGCCTTCTTGGCCTCGTCCTCGGCCGCGATCCGCGACAGCCGCTGCTGGATCTTGGCGCGGGCCATGTCCAGGGCGGCGCGGGTCAGGCTGGGCAGGATCTCCACCTCCATCAGCACCACGCCCAGCTTGGCGCGGCCGCGGCGCATGATGAACGAGTGGTTGTAGGCGATGTTCAGCCCGGCCTCGTGCACCGTGCCCATGCAGGCGTCGCCCAGGCCGGCCCAGTCCGGGGCCAGCACCGCGAACAGCAGCGCGGGCAGCGCCCCGTCGGCGTGCGGGGCCGCCACCCGCTCGGTGATGACGTGGGCCATGCCCGGCAGCATCTCCTCCTCGCGCAGCAGCCGCACCAGGATGGCGCGCTCCTGCGCGGTCAGCCGGCCGGCGTAGGACGTGCCGTTGGTGATCATCCGGTTGAACCCGGCGATCTGCCGCGGGGTCAGCGAGAACTGCTTGAGGTGCTGGGCGATCTCGGAGAGGCGCATAAGTGGTTAATGATAGCATCTTGCCGGATAAAGTCAAGTTAAAAATGGCCGGTCGGATATGCGATTTCATCCACCGCGTCACCCTGAGGACAGCATCATGCCTTGCGAGCCGAACGGGTGGACGGCCGTCCCTCGTTTTGCCGTGAATGGGATGATCCTTCAGCTTGCCGGGCCCGGAGCGATCTCAGGATGACATTCAGGCGGTGTTTATCGTGAGGTTCAAGAAAGCCCCGTTTGTAGTTGACAGCCCCGGGCGCGCAATGGTACTATATAATGAGGAATCACTCAACGGACATGCCGAAAGGAGAACGGCCATGAAACGGATATTGATGCTGACATTGCTGCTCTGCGGCGCGGTTTCCCTGCAGGCCCAGCAGGAGCTGGTGCTCGACGGACGCGCTTTCGCGCCGCAGTCCAAAAACATCAGCGCCGACGGGCAGAACGGACAGCTGGCCGGGATGTTCAGCTACGGCGCGGCGGTCTACGAGTTCGCCGTGCCGGCGGGCACCGACCGCGTCAAGGCCGCGGTGCAGTTCGTCAACCAGCGGCACAAGTGGCTGAAGCTGTACCTCTACAACTACGGCGACGCGGCCGGCGAGGCCTTCGGCAACAAGAACCTGGACCCGCACTGGCGGCTGTGGCAGGCCACGGACGGCGGCGGCGTCTGGATCACCGCCAACCCGGAGTGGGTCTACGCCGGCGCTCCGGGCGCCAGGTACGACTTCGTCGGCCCGCAGAACACAGTCAAATTGCTGCTCTACGCCGACGGCGGCGTGCCGTGGATCGGCGACGGCCGCTTTTTGATCCAACAGGTCAGATTATTGTGCGACGCGCCCACGGCGCAGGCCGCGGCCGACGTGGTGCCGCTGCTGGTGACCTCGTCCGACGCGTGGGTGGAGGGCGGGTATCTTTT
>DATJQG010000393.1:0-2091 GCA_035506015.1 Candidatus Edwardsiibacteriota bacterium | reverse complement strand
TGGGGCATTGCCACGCCCCCGAGCTGACCGTCGACGGCGGCAAGACCTACTGCAACCTGGGGGATTTCTTCGAGCACTTCACCTACGGCGTGTGGCGCGACGGCGCCCTCAGCATCGAGCGCATGGAACGGCCCACGGCCGCGCCGGCCGGGAAATAAATCAAAAGGGGAGACGATAGATGATCACCATCACCAAGATCCACGCCCGCGAGATCCTCGATTCGCGGGCCAACCCCACGGTCGAGGTGGACTGCCGGCTGAGCGACGGCCATGTCGGCCGGGCGGCCGTGCCCTCGGGCGCGTCCACCGGCGCCCACGAGGCGCTGGAGCTGCGCGACGCCGGCGACAAGCGCTACGGCGGCAAGGGCGTCAAGACCGCGGTGGCCAACGTCAACGCCACCATCGCGCCCGAGCTGGTGGGGCTGTCGCCGTTCGAGCAGGCCCACATCGACCGGCTGATGATCCAGCTGGACGGCACCGAGACCAAGGCCAAGCTGGGCGCCAACGCCATCCTGGGCGTCTCGCTGGCCGTGGCCCACGCCGCCGCGGCCGCCGCCGGCTCGCCGCTCTACCGCTACCTGGGCGGCGTCAACGCCAAGCTGCTGCCCGTGCCGCTGATGAACTTCCTCAACGGCGGCAAACACGCCGGCTGGAACTTCGAGATGCAGGAGTTCATGGTGGCGCCGGCCGGCGCCCAGACCTTCTCCCAGGCCCTGCAGATGGCCACCGAGACCTTCCACGCCCTGGCCAAGCTGATCAAGGACAAGGGCTATTCCACCCATGTCGGCGACGAGGGGGGCTTCGCCCCGCCGCTGAAGTCGAACGAGGAGGCGCTGGAACTGCTGACGGCGGCCATCGAGAAGGCCGGCTACATCCCCGGTCAGGACATCTTCCTGGCGATGGACCCCGCGTCCAGCGAGTTCTACGAGGACGGCCACTACAAGGTGGGCGGCAAGAAGCTGACCTCGGCCGAGATGGTGGAGCTTTACGCCCGGTTCGCCGAGAAGTACCCGCTGATCTCGCTGGAGGACGGGCTGGCCGAGGACGACTGGTCGGGCTGGCGGCTGCTGACCGACAAGCTGGGCCACAAGATCCAGCTGATCGGCGACGACATCTTTGTCACCAACATCAAGCGGCTGACCCGCGGCATCGAGGAGGGCGTGGCCAATTCCATCCTGATCAAGCTCAACCAGATCGGCAGCCTGACCGAGACGCTGGACTGCATGCGGCTGGCCGGCGAGCACGGCTACACCACGGTGGTCTCCCACCGTTCGGGCGAGACCGCCGACTCCACTATCGCCGACGTGGTGGTGGCCACCAACAGCGGCCAGATCAAGGCCGGCTCGGTGGCCCGCAGCGACCGCAGCGCCAAGTATAACCAGCTGCTGCGGATCGAAGAAGAGCTGATGTCGTCGGCGCAGTACGCCGGGCGCAGGGCGTTCCGCCACTAGGCCGGGATGCCGGTCCGTCCGCGGCATAGGAACCGGTTGCGGCTGGCCGTGACCCTGGTCAGCGGCGGCATCGTGCTGCTGCTGCTGGTGCTGGGCACCACCCGCTACGGCTGGATCACCATGATCCGGTTCAACAAGCGCGAGGCCCGGCTCGACCGGGAGATCCTGGTCAACCTGGCGCACAACGAGATCCTCAAGCAGGAGCGGCTGCGGCTGCTGCGGGACCGGGCGTATATCGAGGCCAAGGCCCGCGAGGAGCTGGGCATGGTCAAGCCGGGCGAGGTCTCCTACCGCTTCTACCCCGCCGACTCCCTCAAGAAAAGGCCTTGACAGCGGCCGCAAAGTCTGCTATCATTACCCTCTTCGAAATCGGACGATCGCGGGGTGGAGCAGCCTGGTAGCTCGTTGGGCTCATAACCCAAAGGTCGAAGGTTCAAATCCTTCCCCCGCTACCAAATACAAAAGCCCAAGGCATCATGCTTGGGCTTTTTCAAACGGATGAGTGGCGGCTGAGCTCAGCTGGTTAGAGCAGCGGAATCATAATCCGCGTGTCCGGGGTTCAAATCCCTGAGCCGCTACCACGAATACGAAAGCCTCCCGCACCAGCGGGAGGCTTTTCTCATAATAACAGCCGGAGATGA
>DATJQG010000392.1:0-2618 GCA_035506015.1 Candidatus Edwardsiibacteriota bacterium | reverse complement strand
CCGTCAATGTCGTCATGCCCCCAGACGCACACCGGGCGCTCCTGCTGCAGCGCGGCCGCGACCACTGCCGCGGCCCTGGCCACGGACGGCCAGCCGTCGGGCCGGGCCGTCACATCACCGGCCGGCGTCGCCATGCCGGGCTGCGGTCGCGGACATGATGGGACCCGGGCCGGTCAGAAGTTCATTCCCAGCGACACCGCGTGGATATCGCCCAGCCGGCCGAACGAGCGGAATCCGTACTCCACCCGGTAATCCTGCTTGCCCGTGGTATGGATGGCCAGGCCCACCCCCAGCGGCGACATCTGGTCCTTGTCGCGGTCGTTGCTGTACCCCAACCGCGCCGAGACCAGCGGTATCGGCGTCACCTCCAGCGCCAGGGCCGCGCAGGGCCGTTCGTAGGTCCGGGCATTGAGCTGCGCGGCCAGCGCGATCCGGTCGTGCCACAAAGCGGCCCGCACACCGGCGCAGAAGATGGTCGGCAGCTTGGAGCCGTTGGGGCTGTTGACCGGGTACTCCGGCCCGATGTCGCGCACCTGAAGGTTGGCAGCCAGGAAACGCCAGCGGTATTCGCCGCCCAGGTCGGCCGCCAGGCCGAGGTCGCGGCGCTGTGGCATGATGAAGTTGGAGAACTTGAGGTTAACGCCCAGGGCCAGTCCGTCGAACAGCAGACAGCCGTACCCCAGGTTGCCGGTGACGGCCTCGGCGCTGATGTTGCCCAGCGGCGTGCCGCGCGCGTCGATCGCCTGGATCGCGCCCATGGTCCAGAACCCCAGGCCCGCGCTCAGCGCCCCGGCCCGCTTGATGGGCAGCGCGCCATTGACCGACCCGCCGTAGATGTCTCCCCACCACTGCACGCCGCCGCTGTTGAGCGACCGCCACTTGAGGTAGGCCAGGCCGGCCGGGTTGACCATCAGGCCCTGCGGCTCCTGGTCCATGGTCAGCGAGGCGGCGCCGAACGCCAGCTGGCTGGCGGTGGTCGGCATATTCCAATAATAGACGGCGCTGTTGCCCTGGGCGCCGGCGACACCGGCGGCCAGCGCGGCCAACAGCGCGATCAGCGCATAGTTCTTCATCGGGACACCATCGTTTTGCCTTTGGAGATTGTGGTCTGGCTGGCGTTGGACTGCTCAACCAGGATGTAGTAGATGCCGTTGGCCGCCAGGTTGCCGCGCTGGTCGCGGCCGTCCCATAGGATCGCCGCCGCCGGGTCGCTGCTGGTGGTCTGCCAGATCCTGGTGCCGGCCAGGTTGTAAATGCTGACCTTGATGCTGCTGACGCCCGACAGCGGGAAGAAAACGATCCGGGCCCCATCCGTCACCGGCGTCGGCCAGGTCGCCACTTTCTGGTCGATGCCCTTCGACGGGACCTCGACGAACACCGGGCTGGACCAGGCGACACCCCCGCTGGCCTGGGTCGCCTTGACCATGAAGTAATGGGACCCCACGTCGACGTCCTGCTGCGGCCGCCAGCTGACGACGGTGGAGTTCGCGGACATCGAATCGATCAGGTCGCCGTCGCTGTAGAGGTCCAGGCGGACGAAGTTGCTGAGCTGGGAACGGCCATCCGCCACCAGCTCGATCTTGCCCGCGGTCCGCACGTAGCGGTCCCCCATCCAATGGCCGTCGGCGGCCAGCGACAGCTGGATGCGGTCGCCCGCCGCGGTCAATTCCGCGAACGTGCGCCGCGCCAGCAGCGCGTCGAGCACCGACCGCTTGGTGAGGGTGTCGGCCCAGATGCCCGTCAGCGGGATGTTCGATGACCCCGACATCGTCTGATCGCCCCAATGGCCGTGGTGGTTGTCCTGGCTGGCCGAGACGCCCAGCCGCCATCCCTTCTGCAGGGCCAACAGCATTTTGTCCTCGAACACGCACGGCGACGCGACGCTGTTATACACCTCGATCAGGCTCATCGTCTGATCGAATTCGGGATAATAGTACAGATGATTGAAGATGTTATCGTAACTCGCGCCGGGGTGGTTGAACTGGGCCGGGACGCCTTGGTCGGCAATCCACTGGTAGCAATCGGGCAGCGAACCGGCGGTGTTGAAATACGGGGACAACGCCGAGGGTTCCCACACGTTGATGTGCCCGAAGCCGGCGCTGCCCTCGCTGCCGATCTCGATCCCGGCCAACGCCACGAACACCCCGGGGATGGTCATGGAATCCGCCACCAGCTTCTCGTTCTGGAAATGGGCCGCGGACTCGGTATAGCTCTGGCCGTTGTTGTGTTCGGTCAGCGCCTCGACGTCGACATGGGCCACGTTCTTAGCGTAAGCGTAGGCGCTATCGGGCGTGCCGATGCCGTCGGAATAGCTGGTGTGGGCGTGCAGGTTACCATAGAAGCAATGGTACTGGGCCGCGGCCGGGACGGCCAGCGCCGCCAGACCGAGCGCGGCGCAGAGCAGGGCGAAGTTCTTCATCAGTCGCTCCTCCTGCTGGCGGCCCCGGTGATCCGCCCCTCGACCCGCGCCTCCAGCGGCGAGTGGCGCCGGACGTAGCCGGCCAGCGCCTGCCGCACCGTCAGGTAGGTGTCGTCGCGGTTCTGGCCCTCGTTGAAGATCTCATAGCCATGGCCGCCGCCGGCCATGAAGTTGTTGATCGCGACCTTGAACACCGCCG
>DATJQG010000391.1:0-6864 GCA_035506015.1 Candidatus Edwardsiibacteriota bacterium | reverse complement strand
GCTGGTCACCGGCCCCGACGGCCTGCGCGCGCTGAAGGTGGCGCAGGCCATCCTGGAGGACATCGCGAAACGGAAGAAATTGCTCGGCGCCTGACCACGACGATGGGGAACCCCAGCCAAGCCGCGGCGCCGGCGCGCCGTCGCCAAGGGCCGGTCAGTCTGGCTGACGTGATCGGCATCCGGCGCAGCCGCGCGGCCGTGCGACAACTGATCGGCCGGCCCCAGGACGCCCAACACGACCTGGCGTTCTGCCTGGGCCTGGCCCGGGCGGCGGGGGACCGCGGGGCCGAGGCCGCGGTCCTGTGCCAGCGCAGCGACTACCGCAGCTCGGGCAGCCGCTATCAGCAGGCCCTGGCCGACGCCGAAGCGGCGCTGGCCATCTATCAGGCCCTCCATGACGAGCCCGGCGTCGCCGAAAGCCTGGGCTGCATCGGGGTGGCCCGGTATTACCGGGGGGAATACGACCCGGCGCTAGATTGCTACCAGCAGGCGCTGCGGATCAAAGAAGCGATCGACGGACGGCAGGATCTGGCCGTGACCTACAACCGCATCGGCGGTGTCCACCGGGCCCGGGGGGATTTCCAGGCCGCGCTCGACCACTACGGTCAAGCCCTCGCAATAAACCAGGAAATCGGCAACCGCTCGGGCGAGGCGACCAGCTGCAACAACCTTGGCATCATCTACGATACCCTGGGCGACGAGCGCCGGGCCCTGGAGCACTATGGCCGCGCCCTGCGGATCCAGCAGGAGATCGGCGACTGCCAGTCGCAGGCCGCCAGCCTGACCAATATCGGATACGTGCATGGCAGCCGCGGCGAGTACGAGGCGGCCCTGGGGTTCTACCGCGAGTCGCTCGCGATCCAGGAAAAGATCGGCGACCCGCGCGGGCAAGCCTACAACCTCAACCACATTGGCATCCTCTACAGCGCGATGGGCGATTACCAGGCGGCGCTGGCGCACCACGTCCGGGCCCTGGCCATCCGGGAGGCGACCGGCGACCAGCGCGGCCAGGCCAACAGCCATAACAACATCGGGTCGGCGTTGCTGCGACAGGGCGATCATGGCCGGGCTCGGGATCATTTTGAAAGAGCCCTGCGCATCCGCCGGGTCATCGGCGACCGCAGCGGGCAGGTCATCTGTCTGACCAATATCGCTCTTCTTCACCTGGAGCATGATTGTCACGACGACGCCCTGCGGTTGCTGGACGAGGCGATGGCCCTGGCGGTGAACATGGGCGAACCCGAGTTGCTGCGGCGTGTGCACCGGGGCTTGGCCGAAGTGGCGATCGCCCGGTCCCAGCTTGAGAGCGCGCGGGAGCATGCGGCGGCCGTGCTGGCCATAACCGAAAAGCAGGGATCCAGAGCGGGCCGGGCCGACGCGCTGTTGCTGCAAGCGCGGGCGGGTGCCGGGGATCAGGCGTTCGAGGAGGCGATCACGGTGCTCGAGCAGGCGGGCCAGCCTTTGGAGGCCGCCAAGGCCAACTATTACTTCGCGCAGGCGCTGCGGGCCAAGGGGGAAGACGAACGGGCCGCGGCCGTGCTGCAGCGCGCCCGGGCGCTGTTCGCTCGGATCGGCGCCGCCGCCTGGATCAAGAAGTGCCACCTCGAAAACGGAGCTCCCGGATGACCGTTGCGGATAACGAATGACCCCAATGGCATCTCGTCAATCAATCAATTACAAGGAGGGATCGTGAAAGAGTTCTTCACCGCGGTGGTCTGCATCTGCATCGGCGCCGGCGTGCCGGTCTACGCGCTGTGGGGCGCGTTCCACAACATCGGCGCGCTCAACGCCTGGGGCTGGATCGGCATCACCCTGATCTCGATCTGCGGCATGGGCATCGCCGTCGCCATCTGGGCCATCTTCCACGGCACCCACCACGAGCTGTAGCCATGGCCATCTATTTCGAGCGGCCCGGGCCGCACAACACGGACGAAACGCTGAAGCTCGCCAAGCAGCGGGCCGACGAGCTGGGCATCCGGCAGGTCGTCGTGGCCACCACCTCGGGCGCGGCCGGCGCGCAGGCGGCAGCGGCGTTCCAGGGCTACGACGTGGTGGTGGTCACGCACTCGGCGGGGTTCGCCGGCAAGGACGCCCAGGAGCTGACCGGCGAGCACCGCACAACGATCGAGTCGCTGGGCGCCAGGGTGCTGACCTGCCAGCACGCGCTGGGCGGCGTCAACCGGGCGGTGCGCTTCAAACTGAAGACCTACCAGACCGACGAGATCATCGCCTACACCCTGCGCACCATGGGGCAGGGCTTCAAGGTCTGCGCCGAGATCGCGATGATGGCGGCCGACGCCGGGCTGGTCTCGGTGCAGCGCGAGGCGGTGTGCATCGGGGGCACCGGCCACGGCGCGGACACCGCCGTGGTGCTGACGCCGGTCAACGCCCAGGATTTCTTCGACCTCAAGGTGCACGAGGTCATCTGCAAACCGCGGCTGTGAGCCCGACGTGATGACGGACGAGACCGCCCCGGCCGCGGCGCCGCGCCTGGGCTGGCGCGACATCGGCGCCGCGCTGCGGTTCCCGGCCCGGCGCGGCCCGCTGCGCCTCCTGGCGCTGGCGGCGCTGGGCCTGACGGTCAAGCCGCTGGCCGACCGGCTGCTGGCCCTGTGGCCGCCGCTGCAGGCCGGCCTGGCGACGCCGGCGGCACTGGCCTGGGGCGTGCTGGGCCTGGGCGCGCTGGCCGTGCTGCCGAGGTATTTCGGCGGCATCGTGCGCGGCCAGCAGGACCCCCCGCTGCGGCCCGGCCTGGCCCAGCCGCAGACCCTGGTGCTGCCGGCGCTGAAGATGGCGGCCGTGGCACTGTGGTCGTTCCTGCCGCTGGTGCTGTACCTGGCGACGGTCGGCGACCGCGCCCCGCGGCCGTCGGTGGCCCTGGCGCTGCTGGCCATCGCCAGCTTCTACCTGCCGATGGCGCTGCTGCGGCAGGTCATCACCGCCAGGCTGTGGCCGGCGCTGCTGCCCTCCAACGTGATCGACCCGGTCGCCAAGACCTTCCGCAACTACTGGCCGCTATGGCTGCTGACGCTGCTGGTGACGCTGTTCCTGGCCGGCAGCGTCCTCCTGGCGCGGGTCCCCGTGATCGGCCCGACCCTGGCGGTGTTCGCGGGATTGTACCTGCTGTGCTCCGCGATGCACATCCTGGCGCGGTTCTACCGGCTGGAACGCGGCAGACTGGCCTTTGCCCAGGACGACAACGCCATCAGTCCCGCGCCAGCGCCATGAGCCGCCGCGCCCGATCCCGCGCCACCCCAGGCCCGCCGCCCGCCGCCACCGGGCTGCGGGCCGTTTTCCTGCAGGGCTGGCGGCCCTATGCCTGGCTGGCGCTGATCGGGTTGGTGCTCTACGCCCAGACGCTGGGGTTCGGCCTGACCTACCTCGATGACGACAACCTGATCGTCAAGAACTACCGGCTGATCAGCGACTGGTCCAACCTGGGGCGGGCCTTCTGCACCGACATGTCCTGGCAATCGCCGGGGTATTACTACCGGCCGCTGGCGACGGTCTCGCTGATGCTGGACGCGGCCTGGGCCGGGACCAGGCTGTGGGGCTATCACCTGACCAACGTGCTACTGCACCTGCTCGACACCGGGCTGCTGCTGTGGGTGCTGCTGGAGCTGGGCCATCGCCGGCGCGCGGCGTTCGCCGCGGCGCTGGTCTTCACGGTCCATCCGGCGCTGGCGCATGCCGTGGCCTTCATCCCGGGGCGCTACGAGACCGTGCTGGCCTGCTTCGCGCTGCTGGCGTTCGGGGCGCTGGTCCGCTACCTGCGCGCCGGCGGGGCGGGATGGTACGCCGTCAACGTCGGGGCGCTGGCCCTGGCGATGTTCAGCAAGGAGACGGCGCTGATCCTGCCCGCCGCGATGCTGTGGTACGCCTGGCAGTCCGGCGCGGACCACCGCGCCCGACGGGTCGCCGTGCTGGCGCTGGGGTGGGCGGCGGTGGCGGCGGGATACCTGCTGGCCCGGCAGGCCGCGCTGCACTGGAACTACCATGTCTTCAACACGCCGGCCGAGAACCTGGTCGGACTGCTGAGCTATATCGGCAAGGTCGCGCTGCCGGTCAACCTCTCGGTGATGCCCGAGCCCCGCGACCTGCCGGTGGCGTACGGGCTGATCGTGGCCGCCGCGGCCGGCCTGCTGTTCGCCGCCGGCGGGATCGCCGACCGCCGTAGGTTCTGGTTCGGGCTGGGATGGTTCCTGCTGTTCCTGTTGCCGACCGCCCTGCGGGTGATGGATTTCGCCTACATCCTGGAGCAGCGGCTGTACCTGCCGTTGATCGGGGCGCTGCTGATGGCGCTGGAATCGTCGCTGCTGCGGCGCTGGGCCGGCACCCGGGCGTTCCGCGCCGCCTTGGCGGCGGTCCTAATTCTCTGCGCCGCGCAGACGGTGCGGCACAGCCGGACCTTCGCCGCCGACCTGCCGTTCTGGCGCAACGCCACGCAACATTCGCCGCACCTGGCGTTCGCCCACGCCCTGCTGGGGGAGCGGCTGGCCGAGCACGGGCAGCTGGCCGACGCCGAGGACGAACTGAAGCAGGCGGTCGCCCTCAAGCCCGACGCCGCGCCGCCCTATGCCGACCTGGGGTTGGTCTACTACCGGCGGGGCCTGCTGGACAGCGCGGCGGCGGCGTTCGCGATCTGCCAGGGGATCGACCCCGGCCTCTGGAACGCGTTCGATAACCTGGGGCTGGTCTACCTCAAGCAGGACAAGCCGTCGCAGGCCGAGCAGCAGTTCCGCCGGGCGATCGCCGTGTCGCCGCAGAACCCGGCGCCCTGGAACCACCTGTCGCTGGCCTGCTACCTCCAGGGGAAATACCAGGAGGCGATCGACGACTACCGGGCGGCGGTGAAATACGGACACGAGTACAATCCCGAGGTGATCCGCACCATCGAGCGGGAGATGGCGGGCCCGCGACGGAAGGGCGGGGCCGCGCCGTGACGGCCAACGGACGCTGGCGGCAGGCCCTGCTCGATCGCTGGCATCCCTATGCATGGCTGGCCGTGCTGGCCGCGGCGCTGTATGCCCGCACGCTGTTCTTCGGCTGGAGCTATTTCGACGACGACCACCTGGTCCTGGCCAACCACCAGCAGCTGGCGAACCTGGGCAACCTGCTGCGGGCCTTCGCCACCGACGTCGACTGGCATTCGCCCGGGATCTACTACCGGCCGGTGCTGACGCTGTCCCTGATGCTGGACGCCAGCTGGGGCGGCGGCGCGCCGCCGGCCTATCACCTCGGCAACGTGCTGCTGCACATCGCCGCCAGCTGCCTGGTGTTCCGGCTGTTCCGGCTGACGGGCAGCCGCCCGGGGCCGGCGCTGGCGTGGGCCGCCATTTTCGCGGCGCATCCGCTGTGCGCCCAGGCCGTGGCCTGGGTGCCGGGCCGCAACGACCAGCTGCTGTGCGTCTTCGTGCTGCTGGCCTTCATCGCACTGCTGGAATTCATCGAGCGGGGGCAATGGCGGTGGTTCGCGAGCGGCCTGGCGTCGTTCGCGCTGGCGCTGTTGGCGAAGGAAACGGCCCTGGCCTTCCCGCTGGTGGCCCTGGCTTGGCTGCTGCTGGCCGGTCACGGCAGGCTGAACGCCCGGTCAATAGCGGCGCTGGTGGCAGGCTGGATCGCGGTGATCATCGGCTACGCGCTGTTGCGGCAGGGCGTGGTGCCGGCGGGCATCGCGGCGCTCAACGGCTGCGGCGAGATGCTGGCCGGGCTGGCCGGCTACATCGGGAAGCTGATGTTGCCGGTGCGATTGGGCGTCCTGCCCGTGCCGCAGGACACCAGCCTGATCCCGGGCATCGCCGGCCTGGTGATGCTGGCGCTGCTGCTGGCGGCGAGGGGCGTGGCCCGCATCACGGGAACGGCGTTCGGCGCGTGCTGGCTGCTGCTGTTGTTGGCGCCCGTGGCGGTGCGGTCGACCGAATCGGCCTATTTCCTGGAGCAGCGGATGTACCTGCCGATGATCGGCGGCCTGCTGCTGCTGCGGGAAGCGAGGATCTTCAGCTGGCCGGGGAAGCGCAGGGTCGGTGCCGCGCTGCTGGCCGCGGCGTTGGCGCTGCTGTCGTGGCGGACGCTGGACCACTGCAGCGCCTTCGCCGACGACCTCTCGTTCTGGCGCAACGCCACGGCGACATCGCCCCATTCCTATTTCGCGCACGCGGTGCTGGGCCAGCGCTATGCGGTGCGGGGCCAGCTCGACCAGGCGGAGCTCGAGCTGAAGCGGGCGGCCGAGCTGCGGCCGCAGGACGCCCGCCTGTGGAGCGACCTGGGGACCGTGCTGCTGCAGCAGGGCAAGCTGGAGGAGGCCACGCGAGCGCTGGCCACGGCGATCAACATTGACCCCGGGCAGTCCGCGGCGCACCGCGGCCTGGGGGTGGTGCTGCTGCGGCGGCATGAACTGCCGCGGGCCGAAACCGAGCTGAACAAGGCACTGGCGCTCGACCCCGGCGACGCCGAGGCCTGCGACCGGCTGGCCCTGGTGTACTACCTGGAACGGCGCTATGGCGAGGCGGCCGAGTATCACCGGCGGGCGGTGCAGAACGGGATGATGGCCGATCCCCGGATCGACAGCCTGCTGGCGCCGCACCTGCGGACGAAAGGGATCCGAGGGCAATGATCGACTCGTATTCGTTCGGCAACATCACGATCGACGGACAGGCATACGCGGCCGATGTGATCATCTATCCCGATCGCGTCGACGATACATGGTGGCGGGCGCAGGGCCACGTCTGCGCCCTGGCCGACCTGCCGGACGTCTGGCGGCACCGTCCCGCAGCGCTGGTGATCGGCACCGGGGACCCGGGGCTGATGCGGGTCGACGATGGCCTCAAGGCGTATTGCGCGGACAACGGCATCCAGCTGGTGGTG
>DATJQG010000390.1:0-2872 GCA_035506015.1 Candidatus Edwardsiibacteriota bacterium | reverse complement strand
GCCCGATGTTGATCAGCGCGATCAGCTCGGTCTCCTTCTTGCCGCGGCGGCGGGCGTCGTCCAGCTGCCGCTGGAACGAGGCCAGGGCCTGGTCGAACTCGCCCTTCCAGAAATGGACGTTGCCCCGGAACACCGCGACCGAGACCGCCATCGCGGCGTCGTCCGGGGGCAGCGAGCGCTCCAGCTGTTCCAGCATTTCCAGCGCCTGGTCGAACTGGCCCCGGGAACTGCAGACCTTGCTCCGCCACAAGGACACCGTCCGCAGCTGGGCCTGGTCGCCCAGCGCTTCGAACAGGGTCGCGGCGCGGTCCAGGTGCTCCACGGCGGGGTCGAGCTGCACCATCATCATCAGGTGGATGGCCAGCGCCAGATGGGCGCCGGCCGCCGCGCCATCGTCGCCCGAGCGGTCGGCCCAGCCCGTGTTCAGCTCGAAGGCCTGCAGCGCCGGCCGCAGCTCCCCGGCATCGGTCAGCGCCCGGGCCCGCCGTTCGGCCACCCGCCACGGGAACCAGCCGCCGTCCGGTCCGGGAACGCGCAGATGGAGCCGGCGCAGTTTGAACCCCGCGGCCACGCTATGGGCTCCCCGGATGCCGTGGTGCAGCGCGATCCCTCTTGCGTACGGCAGATCTCGTCATCGGTCCTTGATTGTATCCCATTTGCCGGTCCCGTGCAAGCGATAAAAAGCCGCCTGTGTGCAGGCGGCTTGGCAACTCGACCGGCTCTTTTACTTCTTCTTTCCCGGGACGGTGGAGGGTTTCCAGAATACGCCGCTCCACCAATTGCTGGTGCTGCTGTACTGCAGCCTGGTCCAGCGCGCGGCCCGGGCCATTTCCTTGAGGCAGGCCACCCAGTCGTCCCAGCTGTCCCTCTGGATGCCCGCGACCTGTTGGTCCTGGTACTGCTGGGCCTGTTCGCCGGCGCCTGTTCCGGCGGCCTCCTGCTGCATCTCCTGGGCCAGGGCCATCATGGCGGCCATGTCGCCCGAGGCCTGCAGCTCCTTCATCTTCTTCTGCTTCTGCTTGAGATCGGCCCTGGTGGCGGCGTCGCCGGACTTTTCCTGGGGGGCCGTTTTGGTCATCGCGCCGAACACCTTCTCGTGGTACTTCTGCGTGATCATCGGGCCGTCGGAGGCCGGGTCCCACGACTGGATGAACCGCACCCACTGGTATTTGTTGAAGACCGCGTCGTAATCCTCCTGGGTGTGCCCGAAGCGGTCGACCAGGTTCTTCAGCGAGCTCAGCGGTTCCGGCAGCATGTATTGCTCCCCGATCACCCGCGCCTTGAATCCATTGGAATCGGGCATGGTGACCTCGACCCGCGCGAATTCGCCCAGTTCGCTGACGTCCTTGTATTGCTGGCCCTTGTAATGGACGCGGTAGACCACGACGAAGCCCTGGCTGAACGAGCCCTGGTCGGTAAAGGGCTTGATCTCGTCGTACGGGCCCAGCGTCTTCTGGTAGAAGGCCTTGATCCGGTCGAGCCCATCGTTGGTCACCCGGTTGAGCGAGTCATCGGCCTTGTATTCGCAGCCGGGATAATAGAACGAGCTCATCGTGGTCGTGTTGTCGGGGCCCTCGTCGCCGCCGTCCGCCCGGCAGTACTGGTGGTTGGCCATGGCCAGCGCCGCGGCCGCCAGGACGGGTAACAGAGATGTGCCTTTCATGACCGCTCCTTTGCGTTCACGCTCGATCGATGCATGATGATACCATCCGCCCCCGCCCGCTGTCAATCTCCGCCGCGCCCAGCCCGGTGCGGGCGGGGCGCGCGGGCCGGCCGCCCCACCGGACGGCCATGCGCCGTGTTCGCCGTCCGTTGCTTCCCCGCTGAGGCCCGTCCCTCCTGCGTTTCCCACGCCTCCCGGGCATCGCGCGACAGCAGGGCGCGCTGCCGCTGCTTGCCGTCGGCCGAGCGCTCGACGTAGAGCTTGGCGCCGCTGAACGGGTCGCGGCCGGTGTGGTACATCGCGGCCGAGGCCGTCATCGGCAGCGGGATGAAGTCCTGCACCTGTTCCACCGTGATGCGGTGCTGCTTGAGGAAGGCCTGCAGCTCCAGCATGTCGTCGTAGCCGCAGCCGGGGTGGCTGGAGATCAGGTAGGGCACCAGGTACTGCTCCTTGTCGCTGAGGGCGCGGAACAGTTCCAGGAAGGCGACGAAGTCGCCGATGGCGGGCTTGTTCATGGCCTGCAGCACGCGCGGGCTGCAGTGCTCGGGCGCGACCTTGAGATGGCCGCCGGTGCGGTTCGCGATCAGCTCCCGGAGGTATCGCTGGTCGCGCAGCGCCAGGTCGTGGCGCACGCCCGAGGCCACGAACACTTGCCTGACCCCGGGGACGCGCAGCACCTCCCGCCACAGCCGCAGGCTGGGCGACTGGTCGGCGTTGAGGTGTTCGCAACGGCGCGGCGCCAGGCAGCTGCGGCGCCGGCAGTCGCCGGTGCGCCGGCCGTCGCGGCAGTTGGTGCCGAACATGTTGGCGGTGGGGCCGCCGATGTCGCTGATCACGCCGCGGAAATCCTTCCGCGCGGCCAGGGTTGTGACCTCGCGGATGACGGAACCGACGCTGCGCGACTGGATCACCGGCCCCTGGTGGAAGTACAGTGTGCAGAAGCTGCAGCCGCCGTAGCAGCCGCGGTGCGAGACCAGCGACCATTTGACCGTCTCCAGCGCCGGCACGGACGGCCTGTAGGACGGGTGCGGCGCGCGCTGGTAGGGCAGCTCGTAGACCGCGTCCAGCTGCTCGCTGTCCAGGGGCAGGGCCGGCGGGTTGCAGAGCACGGCGCGGTCCCCGTGCCGCTGCAGCAGGGCTCTCCCGGTGAAGGGGTTGGCCTCGTTCGAAGCGGTGACGAAGGCGCTGTTGAAGGCGTCCTTGGAGACC
>DATJQG010000389.1:0-10541 GCA_035506015.1 Candidatus Edwardsiibacteriota bacterium | reverse complement strand
GTCGTTGGCCGGGATGTGCAGCGAGACGTACTCGCACTGCGAATACAGGTCCTCGATCTTGTCGACAACCTTGACACCCTCTGCCTCCATCTTATTCTTGTCGACGAACGGGTCGAAGGCCCACACTTCCATACCAAATCCCCTGGCGATGCCGGCCACCAGCCTGCCGACGTTGCCGTAGGCGTGGATGCCGACCTTCTTGCCCCGCAGCTCCGAGCCGTTGCCCTCGGTGAACTTGTTGCGGGCCAAGAAGAGCATCAATCCGATCGCCAGCTCGGCCACGGCGTTGGAGTTCTGGCCCGGGGTGTTCATGGCGCAGACGCCTTTGGCGGTGGCCGCGGCCAGGTCGATGTTGTCGTAGCCCGCGCCGGCGCGGACGATCACCTTGAGGTTCTTGCCGGCTTCGATCACCGCCGCGTCGGCCTTGTCCGAGCGGATGATCATGGCGTCGGCGTCGGCCACGGCCTTCAGCAGGTCGGCCTTGTCGGTGTATTTTTCCAGCTTGACCAGCTCGTACTTGGCGTCGGCGAAGATCTTGGCGATGCCGTCCACGGCCACCTTTGCGAACGGCTTCTCGGTCGCCAGCAGGACTTTCTTGGCCATTGGTACCTCCCTTGCTTGTTTCGGAACGTCACGGTGAACAGAATCCCCCTCCGGGAATGTCCGGAGAGGGATCGGTTGCGGCTGTTATGAATTCTCTTTCTCGAACTTCTTGATGAAGTCCACCAGCTTCTGCACGCCCTCCAGCGGCATGGCGTTGTAGATGCTGGCGCGCATCCCGCCGGTCTTGCGGTGGCCGCTCAAGGTGACCAGGCCTTCCTTTGATGCCTCGGCCAGGAACTTCTTGTCCAGCTCCTCGGACGGCGTGCGGAACGGCACGTTCATCAGCGAGCGGTCCTCCTTTTTCGGCACGTGGCACTTGAACAGCTTGGAGGCGTCCAGGGTGCCGTACAGCAGCGCGGCCTTCTGCTCGTTGATTGTGTGGATGGCCGGCACGCCGCCCCGGGCCAGCAGGTCCTCGGCCACCAGCTTGACGATGTACACCGCGTAGCAGGGCGGCGTGTTGAACATCGAGCCGTTGTCGGCGTGGGTCTTGTACTTCAGCATGGTCGGGGTCTCCGGCCGGCAGCGCTCGATCATGTCGTCGCGGATGATCACCACGGTGACGCCGGCCGGGCCCATGTTCTTCTGGGCGCCGGCGTAGATCATGGCGAACTGCTTGACGTCGACCGGCTTGGACAGGATGTCGGACGACATGTCGCAGACCAGCGGCACGCCCTTGGTGTCGGGCATGCTCTTCCACGAGGTGCCGAAGATGGTGTTGTTGCTGGTGATGTGGACGTAGTCAGCGTCGGGCCGGAACTCGGCCGGCTTGATCTCCGGCAGGTAGCTGAAGACCTTGTCCTCGGAGCTGGCCACCACCTTGACGTCGCCGTAGCGCTTGGCCTCCGCGATGGCCTTGGTCGACCACTCGCCGGTGTTGAGGTAGTCGGCCTTGTTGGACTTGACCATGAAGTTGAGCGGCACCATCGCGAACTGGGTCGACGCGCCGCCCTGCAGGAACAGCACCTTGTAGTTGGCGGGGATGCCCATCAGGTCGCGCAGCGCCTTCTCCGCGCCGTCGATGATCGACTGGTAGACCTTGGAACGGTGGCTCATCTCCATCACCGACATGCCGGAGCCCTGGTAATCCAGCATCTCGTCAGCGGCCTTCTTCAGCACCGCTTCGGGCAGCATGCCCGGGCCGGCCGAGAAATTGTAGACCCGCTTCGCCATGGTACGCTCCTTTATCTGCAACTGATGATTGGTGGGATCGTTCGATGGGAAAGTTCCCCCGCCACGGCGGGGGAACTGGTGGAGCTGAGCGGATTCGAACCGCTGGCCTGTACGATGCGAACGTACCGCTCTACCAACTGAGCTACAGCCCCATGCCAATTGCCAATTGTACCAAAAAAAACGCCGTTATTCAACCCCTTTTTCGCCGTGGAAAACGCCGGATCGCGGGCGATCCGGCGGGGAGATCGGGCGCGCGGGCCGGCCCTCACTGCAGGTGCATGGCCGTGAACAGCGCGCGCAGCGAGTCGTGGTCGGGCAGCAGCAGGAAATAGCCCATCAGCTTGATGCTCTTGTCGATGAAGGTGAACTCGTTCTTGATCGAGACCACCACCTCGCGCTCGGCCGCGGTGCGCGTGGTGACGTCGCGCTCCACCGCGCCGGCGGTATCGTACAGCAGCTCCGGCGTCGACGGCACCACCATCACGCCCAGCAGGTCGCCCAGGGCGTTCATGTAGGCGCAGGTCAGGATGTTGGATGTCTCGTTGAGGCAGGAGCGCTCGATGTCGGTGAGGGTCCGCACCGCGCCCGGCTCCTTGCGCAGCAGCGACTCGCAGAACTTGAAGGCCTCGCTCTCGGCGAACAGCATCAGGGTGCGGCCGTGGATGTCGCCCATCAGGTTGATCAGCACGCCCACCACCTGCTCGCCGGGGCGGGCGGTCTTGGCGAAGATGGTCGCCAGGCTGTCGATGGTGATCACCGGGATGTTGATCAGCACCTTCTGCCCGGTCATGTCCGACAATGCCGTGGCGGCGTGGCCGGCCCCGATGTTCGACACCTCCTTGAGGGCGTCGATCTGGATGGTGCTGAGCGCGCTCTGTTCGATGTGCTCGGTCATAGTGGTCCAATTCTATACTATCGCGGCAGGGAAATCAACCGCTTTTTCATTCCACGTTCTGGGCCTGCTCCCGCATCTTCTCGATCTGTTCCTTCAGGCCGACCGCCAGTTGGGCGACGGCCGCGTCGTTGGCCTTGGAGCCGATGGTGTTGGCCTCGCGGTTGAGCTCCTGCAGCAGGAAGTCCAGCCGGCGGCCCACCGGCCGGGGTTGCCGCAGCGCCGCGGCGAAGGCCGCGCAGTGGCTGCGGAACCGCACCAGCTCCTCGGTGATGTCGACCCGGTCGGCGAACAGGGCGATCTCCTGCGCCAGCCGCGCCGGGTCGAGCTTGCAGTTTTCGGCGATGTCCTTGACCCGCGCCTGCAGCTGCCTGCGGTAGCGGGCCGGGCGGGTCCTGGCCCGGGCCTCGATCCGCGCCACGGTGCGCGTCATCCGCTGCAGCCGGCCCCGCAGTTCCCGCTCCAGCACTACCCCCTCGCGTTTCCGCGTCTGCTCCAGCCGGGCCAGCGCGCCGGCCAGCGCCGCGGACAGCAGTTCCCAGCCGTCGTCGGGCGCCGCGGTCTCGGCCCGGTACGAGACCACCTCGGGCAGGGCCAGCAGCGTCCGCAGGTCGACGCCGCCCTTGATCCCCAGCTCCTTTTTCAGCGCCCGCAACTGTGCCAGGTATTGGGCGGCCCTGGCCGTATCGATGGCCGCCGAACGCCCGTCGTCGCGGCCGCCGGCCGAGACCACGGCCGTCACCGAGCCGCGCGCGATGCGCTGCTGCAGCAGCTGCTTGACGCGCGGCTCCAGCGGCGACAGCTCCTGGGGCAGCCGCACGCTGAACTCGCTGTAGCGGTGGTTGACCGAGCGCAGCTCGACGACCAGCTTGGCGCCCCCGGCCGCGGCCTCGGCCCTGCCGTATCCTGTCATGCTTGTGATCATCTGCCAACCTTATCGTTGTATTATATCACAATCCCGCGCCCGTCCGCCATCAAAAATCGCTCCGCATGATCAGGTGGACCTTGCCGTCGAGCGGCCGGTCGCCCTGGCCCAGGCCGTAGTCGAACTGGAACCTGCCGATCCTGGTCTGCAGCCGGAACCCGGCGCCGTAGCCCGCCTTGATCCGGTCGGGGCCGCGGTCGCGGTCCCGCAGGTAACCGGCGTCGCAGAACGGATAGCATTCGAACCCCGGGGCAGGCGACCAGCGGTATTCGGCGGCGGCCCAGGCCAGTTGGCTGGCCGCGAACTGCTGCTCGAAGTAGCCCCGCAGGGTGGCGGCGCCGCCCAGGTAGTACTGGTCGGCCCGCGGCGCCGGGTGCTCGCTGGTCGCCAGCAGCCGGGCATGCGCGGCGATGTCGATCATCTGCTGTGCTGCCGCCTTGACGGTCCACTCCAGGTCGGCCTCGGCCCGGCCCACGGTCAGCTGCTCGTCCGGATCATAGTACCGCTTGCGGCCGTACTGCAACCGCAGGCCGTAGCGCCACCCGGCCATCAGCCGCAGGTAGTCGCGGTGGTCACCGGCGGCCGTCCACAGGCTGCCGTACAGCAGGCTGCGCCGCACCCCGGGGACCGTGCCGGGGACGGTGCGCTCCAGCGACCCGCCGGCGCCGACGGTGCTGCGGTCGCCCAGCGGCAGCGTCAGCAGCGCCTGGGCCGCGCTCTGCGTGTAGAGCGAGTCCTGGATGGTGTGCCGCAGGTCGACCGCGGCGCCCAGCGCGCTGCCCAGCAGCCAGGGCTCCTGGTACGACGCCGCCAGGCTGGAATTGTACTGCCGCAGCCGCTCCCACCGGAACGCCATACGGCGGGCCGTGCCCGCGATGTTGCGCATTTCCAGTTCGACCGTGCCGGTCAGCCAGCCGGGCCGCTGGTCCCCCTGGTTGTAGCCCAGCGCGCCGAAGAAGGTGTTGTACTTGTTCTCGACGACCGCCAGCCGCAGCTCCTCCCGTCCCGGGACGTCCGTGGCGAACAGGCCCGACACCCGGGCCTCGGCGAACAGCCCCGACCGCAGCAGCCGCGACCGGGCCTGTTCCAGCTTGAGGCGCGAGAACTGCTGCTCGGTCCGCAGGCCCGACAGGCGGGCCGCTGTCGCCGCCGTGGTCACCGCGTTGCCGTCGAACCGCACCGAACTGACCACCACCCGCGGGCCTTCGCTGATCTGGTACCCGTAGCCGACCGTATCGCCGGACAGGGCGATGCCCGACAGCGACACCGCCGCGTGCGGGAACCCGGCGTCGGCGTAGGCCAGGCTGATGGCCGCCAGGTCTTGGCGCAGCAGCTGCTGGTCGAACCATGACCCCGGCTTGAGCTGCAGCACGCCCGTCAGGTAGGATGCCGCGATAAAATCGTTGCCGCGCAGCACCGGCGCTCCGGCCCGGTAGCGCGGGCCCTCGCTGATGTCGATGGCGACGGCCGTGCTGTCGCTGTTCCAGGAGGCCCGCAGCGCGGCGTCGAGGAAACCGGCGCCGCGGTAGGCGGCGGCCAGCCGCTGCAGCGACGCCGCGGTGTCGGTGCTCTCCTCCAGCATCCGCCGCACCTGGCCGCGCGAAAAGAACACGCTGCCCCGCACCTCGGCGACGGTGAGGGCCGGACCGGCCTGCGCGGCGGCCGCGAGCAGCACTGTCAGCATGATCGCGCGCATCAGAAATACGCCCTGAGTTCGAGGCGGGCATTGTGCACCGGCTGTTTGTCCGGCTCCTTGCGGCCGTCGTAGCCGGCCGATGATGTCAGGACCGTGTTGATGCGGTAATCGAACTGCAGCGCCCAGGTCTTGGTCAGGCCCAGCGGCCGGGTGACGGCGAACTCGGCCGGGATCTGCTCGCGGTCGCGGTCCGCGCTGCGGGCGATGATCCCGGCCTCTGCCCTGGCGCGTCCCGAGGTCCCCAGCTGCCTGGTCAGGTACGGCGTCACCGTGTACGTGGTGAAGGCCACGGCCGTGGCCAGGGGGTTGTTGGCCAGGCGCTCCAGCCGCTCGCGCACCGCGTCGCCCTTGCCTGCCAGCTCCAGCGCCGGGTCGATCTGGCAGCCGGCATCGCAGCTGCCATGGAGGGTGGCGATGCCGCTCTCCAGGCCGTACTCGGCGCTGGCCGCGCTGCTGGTGTTGTACTCCATCACCAGCGCGGCCCGCCACTGGGGCGACAACGGCAGGAACAGGTCGCCGCGCCGCTCGACGGCCCGCGAATCCAGGTGACGCCCCTGGATCTGGTTGTCGTTGTCGCGCTTCCAGCGCAGGTGCAGACTGCCGTTCCAGCCCGCCGCCGCGGCGTAGCTTAGGTCGCCGGCCAGGTCCAGCCGGGAACTGACGTTGGCGGCACGCCACAGCCGGTCGCGCTGGAACGAGAGCTGCTTGAGGTCGAGCGCCTGCGGCGACTTGATGGCGGCCGACGCCACGCCGTCCAGCCGCAGGCCTTTCCAGGCCCCGGGCAGCGACGAGGGCTCGATGGTCAGCGAACCCTTGGCCGCGTTCTCGGTGGCCCGCTGCGTCCCCGCCAGGTCGACCAGGGTGCGGTCATAGCTGCCGGCCGTGTCCGGGTAGAACGTGCCGCTCAGCGTGTCGTAGCTGTAGTTCCCGGTGCGGTCGGCCACCCGGTAGTAGCGCTCCTGGGTCTGGGCGGCCTCGACGGCGCTGATGGTGTAATCGAACGAGGTACGCAGCATCTGGCGCAGGCCGTTGTGATCGACGTGCAGCGCGGCCAGGTGCGAGGTGAGGTCCTGCCCCACCGCCCCCGGCCGGACGGTGAGACGGCGGAAGCTGTGGTCGAGCGCGACGTTCAGCCGCCGGGGTTTGCTGAGCCGCACCGTGCTGTTCACCGTCGTAGTGTAGGATTGCCCGCTCCACGCGCCGGAGAGCGAGTCCCGGGCCCCGTCATCGCGGCGCTGCAAGGTCTGGCCAAGGCTGAGCAGGGCAGTGTGACGGGCCCATCCCAGCGACGCCTCCCAGTAGCGCGTGCCGAGGCTGCGGTCCGGGCCGGCATCGCGCCGGTCGACGTTGTGCAGGAACCCGCCGTTCAGCTGCCATGGCCCGCGCGACCAGGCCGAGGTGACGTCGTTGCGGTCGCGCTGTCCGCTGCCGCCGGCCGCGTCGGCCCAGGCGTTCCCCAACAGGTAGCGCGAACGTTGGTACCGCAGCTGCGGCGCGCCCGGCAGCGTCAGGCCGGACGCCAACCGGTAGGCGCGGGCCCAGCGTCCGTCGAGGAATTCCAGCCGCCCCCAGCCCCCGCCGATCGTGGCGTACGAGAACAGCGAATACGCCGCGTCGAGATCGAACGCCCGGTGCGGCGACAGCGGATCGGCCGGCCGCAGGCCGGCCCAGTCGCGCAATCCCCACGCCGCCTCGAACCCGGGCTCGCGGGCCATGTTGATGTTCGAATAGGTGCGGGAGAGCGACGACAGATCGGACCTGATGCGGAACCCGCCCCACCCCAGCGTGTCCCGTTGCCATTGCAGGTGGGCGCGTCCGGCCGTGCCGCTGCTGGCGGCGCGGCCGGGCGCCAACGTATTGGCGTCAACTTGCGAGCCGCTGCCCTCGGCGAACGCCGTGCCGCCCGCCCATCGCAGGTCGGCCCGCAGGCCGGCCACCTGCTGCGACTGGGGGCTGACCAAGCGCCGCCGCGCCGCGTAGCTGCCGATGCCCCGTCCCACGTAGCGGTACCCGCCCAGGGCATTGTCGAAGTCGTAGTCGCCGGCGGCGGTACCGGCCGCGGTGAAGGCCACGTCGTAATTGCCGCGGCCCGGCCCGACGAACACGTAAATCGTGTCCGGTTTGACATAGGAACCGCTGCCCGAGTCCACCCTGGTCCCGCCGTCGACCCACAGCAGCGCCGTGTCACCGCCGGCCCGGGCGATGGCCGCGCGCTGGCTGTCGGACAACGCCGCGCCGCTGGGCCGGTCCGGGTCATCGCTCTCCTGGAGATAAGCGGCCCGCAGGGTGACATGGTCGCCCGCCGCGAACCCGGCGTCGGCGAAGTACAGGCTGCGGCGGAAGCCGTCGGTGGCGTACTGGAACTCGACCACGATGCGCGAGTCGCGGGTGATGGGACGGCGGGGCGTGAAGGTCAGCTCGGCGCGGTCGAAGTCCATCGTATAATCGTTGCTGGCACCGGGCCGCAGCAGCTCGCCGTCCAGCCAGACCCGCTGGCTGTTGGCCAGCACGGTGAAGACCGCGGCGCCGCCGCCGACGGCCAGCTTGTAGGGCCCCTGCTTCCCCTCCTGCCCGGCGATGCGGTTGACCTCCGTTTTGCCCTTGGACAGGGAATAGGCGCCGGCCAGCGAGCCGCCGCCCGCCCTGCCCTCGGCCCTGACCCCCTGCAGCTGCCGGTCAAGCCGCAGCAGCGACATCTCGGGATAGGCCAGGTCGAAGTCGCCCAGCGCCACCGACCAGTTGCTGGCCCGCGCCTGGATCGACATCCGGTCCAGCTGGCTCAGTTCCTCGGTGGTGCCGGCCTGGGTCAGGGGCAGGTTGCGGTCGGAAAGCGATGCGGAGATCTCCAGGTCGGGCGACAGCCGGCCGTCGGCGTTGACGTTGAGCGCCTGGTCCAGCGACAGGTCGCGGCCCGAACCGGCGGCGATCGAAAAGGTCTTGCTGCCGCCGAACCGCACCTGAGAACCGGCGGACGCCGCCGCCTCCTGGCTGTCCCTGGCCAGATAGACAACGCCCGGCGGCCGCCGCGACGCCGCCGCGGTGTCGGCCGATCGGGCCGCGGTATCGACGGTGACCAGCGGCAGATAGATGATGGCCGGCGGCAGGTCGATGGCCAGCGCCCGGAACAGCGCGACCACCGTATCCCCCGCGGTCAGCGGCTCGGAAAAGTAGACCTCGCCCGTCGCATCATTGATCGCATACTCGTCGTCGCGCCGCAGCAGCCGCCCGGACTTGAACAGCGAATCGGTCCCCGCGAAGATGTAGCGCCGACCCAACGGATAGGAACGCTGGCCGTCCCGCCCGCTCAGCGCCGTGCTGTCATGCCCGGCGATCGGCCCGGCCGCACCGCCGGCCGGCGCCGCTGCGGCGCTCAGCACCGCCAGGACCAGTATGGCGAACCACCTGGTCATCGGCAGATGATCAGCCGGTTGCCCGCCGCGATCGTCACGCCCTCACCCGGGCCGGCGGCGATGCCGCCGACCGCGCCCGGCAACGCCTGTTGGCCCTGCCACAGTGTTTGCCACCGCGCGCCGCGCCAGGCCTGGACGCTGATCCGGCCCGAGCTGTCCACCGACCACAACCGGTCCGACCGGTCGAACGCCAGCGCTGCCGCCCGCAGCGGGGCGCTGCCGGCGTAGCGGCCGAACGAGCTGTAGCATTGGACCACGCTGGCGGCGGGGTCGGCCACCGCCAGCAGCTGGGCCGACGGCGCCACCGCCATCAGCACGGGAGCGAACCCCGGCGATTGCGGTTCGCGGGCCAGGGTGAACCGCCGCAGCACCGCGCCGCGCTGATCGTAAACTTGGACCGACCGGTCGCTGCCGTCCAGCACGTAGATGTCGCCGGCGGCGTCCATGGCCGCAGCGGTCGCCGTGCGGCCGCCCAGCGGCAGCGCGGCGCTCTGCCTGCCCTGGTACGAAGAGAACACCAGTTGGTGGCCGATGTTGTCGGCCAGGCAGTAGCCGCCATCGTAGCCCGGCACCAGGAACGAGTTCGGGTCGTCCAGGGGCCGCTCGAAGCGGAACTCGGCCGGCTCGCCGTCCCGCCCGGCCGCCGGCCCAAGCGACACCAGGCGCAGTTTGGCGCGGTCGGTGCAATAGACATTGGCGTAGCGGTCCAGCCACAGCGATCCCACGGCGATGCCGTCGTCGAGGGTCGCCGCGGTCTCGGCCACGCCGGCCACGGGCCGGGGCTGGCCGCCCGGGCCGCTGCGCTGCAGTCCGGGCGCGCAGCAGCACGGCAGCAGCGCCAGCATCACGATCGTCCGTCTCATCTCCGTTCCCTCGAATAAAAAAATCCTCCGTCGCTGGGGCAAGCGCGCGGAGGATGCGTTGTGGTCCGCCCTCAGAATGCGCCGGACAGCAGCAGCTGGACGTTGCCGTCGGCCCGGCCCAGGTCCAGCCGCCAGTCGATGGCCGCGGCCTTCTTGAGCTGCCGGTTGTTGTAGCTGCGCGCCAGCCGGGCGGCGTTGATGGCCGACAGCAGGTGGTTGACCGCCAGCACCGGGATCGCGTTGATGATCCGCTGCAGCGCCTGGCGGCTCTTGACCCGCAGCGAGCGGTAGTCGTTCCAGTCGTTGTCGCTCTGCCATTGCCAGGCGTCCGCCACGCCGTACAGTTTGCCCGCCACGAACGCCGCCTGCGCCTGGGGATCGTTGGGATAGGCCTCGCGGGCCTGGCGCCACTGGTCCTCGTTGTAGTAATCGCTGCTGGGATACTCGTAGATGTCGCGGTAGTATTCGTCGTTGGTGCGCGAATAATTGGCGCCGGCCTGCTGCGCCGCCAGGTTGCGGTAATCGGACCTGCGGACGGCGTACTGGAAATAGGCCTGCCCGCCGAACGCCAGGATGATGCCCTCGGCGGTCAGGAACCCCGCGGTGTACCGCTTGGCCCCCACGTAGCATTCGCCGGCACCGGGCAGGGCCAGCGACATGAAGAACGCCTGCTTGATCGATTTGCGGGCGGGCGCGGGCTTGGTGACGGCCGGGATGATGTGGACGACCTTGGCGACGGGCGCCGCGGGCGCCTCCCTGATGATGATCTCGCCCGGCGCAGCGGGCGGAACGACCTTGGCCGAATCCGGCTTCGCCGGTTGCTGGGCGGCGGCGGTGATCACGGGCACCGCCAGCAACGCGAGGAGGATGATCTTCTTCATTTGATCACCGCGAATTTGCACAGCTTGTACGCCGTGCCGCTGTCGCCCTTGGCCTCCACCCTAACGACGTAGGTGCCGGTGGCGATGTTGACCAGGTC
>DATJQG010000388.1:0-4174 GCA_035506015.1 Candidatus Edwardsiibacteriota bacterium | reverse complement strand
GGTCTCCACCAGCGAGAACGCCGGCTTGTAGACCCGCTTGTTGGTCAGGGCGTCGAACACGTCGGCCAGCGCCACGATCCGGCCCTCCACCGGGATCTGCTCGCCGGCCACGCCGGCCGGGTAGCCTTTGCCGTCCCACTTCTCGTGGTGCGACAGCGCGATCACCTGCGACAGCTTGATCAGCGGCACCACCGAGTCCTTGAGGATCTCGGCGCCGATCACCGCGTGCGACTCCATGATCCGCCGCTCCAGCTCGTTGAGCCGCCCGGGCTTCAGCAGGATGGCGTCGGGCACGCCCACCTTGCCGATGTCGTGCATCGGGCTGGCCAGCCGCACCATCTCCACCTGGCGCGGCGCGAACCCCATCTCCTGGGCGATGATCGCCGAGTAGTGGCTCATCCGCCGGATGTGGTTGCCGGTCTCCTTGTCGCGGTACTCGGCCGCGGTGCCCAGCCGGAAGATGGTGTCGAGGTGCGCGTCCTTGATCTCCTTGTCGAGCTGGGCGTTCTTCACCGCCACCGCCGCCTGCGAGGCCACGGCCAGCAGCAGCTCCTCGTCGTCCTTGGAGAAGGGGACGATGGCGCCGGACTGGTCCTTGGCGTTGATCAGCTGCAGCACGCCGATCACGCTGCCCTCGGTGTCCTTCATCGGCAGCTGCAGCATCGACCGGGTGCGGTAGTTGCTGCGCTGGTCGAACGAGCGGTCGAAATGGTACTGCTCGGCCGCCGGGATCTCGTAGGCGTCGGGGATGTTGACGGCCCGGCCGGTGTTGGCCACGTAGCCCGACAGCGAGGCGTTGGTGATCGGCACCGGGAAGGGCTTGAACAGCATCTCCTCGGCCTTCTTGCCCTCGCGCGCCGCCAGGGTGTCGTTCTGGCTGATCACGAAGTTGAGGTGGTCGCCGTCCTTGATGTAGAGGCTGCCGGCGTCGGCCCGGGCGAACTCGCGGGCCTGGCTGACGATGATCTCCAGCAGCTGGTCCAGGTCGCGCACCGCCGACAGCGCGATGCCGATCTTGACCAGTTTCTCCAGCGCGGTGTTGCATTGCTCCATGGCGGGTCCTAACGTGTGGGGGTGAAAATAGGACTTTGTGGTCCTATTATAATGCCATGCTCTCCTTGGCCAGGTATTTCCCGGGGTCCCGGTCGAACGCCCGCTTGCAGCCCATGGCGCAGAAATAAAAGGTCTGCCCGTTGTATCCCGATCGCGCCGCCGCGATGGCCAGGTCGATCATCATGCCGCAGACGGGGTCCTTGACGAGGTCCTGTTTCGCGTCCATCTGCTTTATCATCGATAGTTTTACTGGATACTGGATAGTGGCTAACCATTCACGTATTCAGTATTCGCTATCCAGTATCCACTATAGGGAATAGTTATTTCTCCTCGCCGCTCTCGGCCTCCAGCTCCTCGAAGTCCTCGTCCACCATGTCGAACATGTCCTTGCCGGCGCCGCATTCGGGGCAGCTCCAATCCAGCGGCAGCATCTCGAACGGCGTGCCCGGCCGGACGTCGCCGTCGGGGTCGCCCTCGTCCGGGTCGTAGATGTAGCCGCACAGCGTGCATTTCCATTTCATGGCGCCCTCCTGCCGTTGTCTGCAAGCATTATGATTGGGTCCGCCGCACGGCCCGCGCCAGGCGGTCCAGCGGCAGCGGCTGGTCCAGGTCCATCAGGTAGACGTCGCGGGCCCCGTCGCGCACCGAGTCGAACAGCACCCGGCGGCCGTCGGGCGAGAACCCGCAGCAGAAATCCTGCCCCGGGTTGACGGTCAGCCGCGTGGTCCGGCCGCTGTCGATCTCGTAGAGGTAGATCTCGTCGTTGCCGTCGCGGTCCGAGACGAACAGGATCCGCCGGCCGTCGGGCGACAGGATGGTCGGCAGCGCCGCCCGGAACGCCGGGAAGGCGATGGGGCGCGTCTCCAGGGTCTCCAGCGAGCCCAGCAGCAGCCGCACCTCGTCGGCGGTCTGCTCCTGCAGCAGCACCCGGCCGCCCTGGGTGTCGAAATAGAGCTTGGCGGTGCTGTCCGGGAAGGCCGGCGCCGCCGGCCCCTCGCGCCCGCTGCCGGCCGCCGCGATCCCCATCCGCCAGATGGTGTAGCGGCCGCTGCGGTCGGAGAGGAAGTAGAGCTCCTGGCCGTCGGGCGAGAACTTCGGCTGCTGGTCGTCGGCCGCGCTGTAGGTCAGCCGCCGCTCGCGCCCCGACTCCAGGTCGCAGAGGTAGATCTGGTTGCGGCCGACGCGGTCGCTGACGTAGGCCAGGGTGCGGCCGTCGGGCGAGAACGCCGGGTTATAGTCCACCGCGGGATCATGGGTCACCCGCCGCTGGCCGGAGCCGTCGGCGGCCATCACGTAGAGCTCGGGGTTGCCGTCGCGCTTGGAGGAGAACGCGATCCGCGAGCCGTCCCGCGAAAAGCAGGGCAGCGCGTCCTTGCCGCCGCCCGGGGTCAGCCGCACCACGCGGTACGGCTCCAGCCCGGCATAGCCCGCGACCTTGGCGCGCAGCCAGGGGTCGGCGCAGTCCTGCGGCGACAGCCGCGCCAGCACGCCGAATTCCGCCAGCGCCGCGGCGCCCGAATCGCAGCCGCACAGGGCCTCCAGCAGCAGCCGCCGCGGCGCGGGGTCGGCCGGCCGCCGGGCCACCGCGGCGTCCAGCACCGCGGCGGCGCGGCGATAATCGCCGGCCCGCAGCAGCAACCGGCCCCGCTCCAGTCCGCCGCCGCAGGACAGGGTCACCAGCGCCGCACAGACCAGCGCCCAGCCGGCGCCGGACGGCCTCATTTGCGTTTCGTGCTGCGCGGTTTGGCGGCCGTGCGGTGTTTCGCCCTGGCCGCGGGACGGGCATGTTCGGCCCGGGGCTTTTCCCAGGCGGACAGGTCGAAGATCGTCTCGCTGTTGAAATAGGTGATCAGCTTGCCCGCGGCGGCGACACCGTTGTAGTGCTGCAACAGCGCGCGGCACTGCGCCGCGCCGCGGTCCAGCTGGGGCGTCAGCCCGGCCAGCGTGGCCAGCTGCTGCCGGAGCTGCGTTTCCAGCGTTTTCAGTTCCCGCTGGTATTGGCTGGCCTGCATCGAATTGCCGCGGCTCTTCTGGTTGATGTCATGGATCTGCTGGTCCATCCTGACCTCGGCCGATTTGGCGGCGATGGCGGCCGACTCCAGGTTCAGAAAGGACGTGTCGGCCGCGAGGCATGAATCGATGATGGCCTTCAGTCCCGGATTTTTCGCCAGTTCCGGGTCCTTGGCCAGCTCGGCGGACATGGTCCGCAACTCGGTGACCACGTCGCCGTAGGCCTTGAGGTGGGTGTCGGCCTGGCCCGGCACGTCGTCCTTGACGGCCTGGCGCGCATGGGCCAGCTCCTGGTTCACCACGTAGAAATTGACCACGATCGGCGTCAGGCCCTGCGACACCTTGCTGGCTTTCTGGCTGCAACCCCACAATGCGACGCCCAGTAGGCAAATCATTGCGCGCCACAGCCAGTTTCGGATGCTCCTCATCAATACCCCCCGTTACGATAACTTATTAGATTTTAAGCATCTCCAGATGAAAAGTCAATAAAAATTATTGCCTTTTGACAAGCGGTATGCTATATTCTCTGTTGAGTAAAATTACCATGAATACCGCGATATGTCAAGCTCGATATACTTTTTATCCGATGCCCACCTGGGGGCCGGTCCCGATGCCGCCGAGGCGCTGAAAAAGCAGCACCTGCGGTCGCTGTGCGACCGGGTCAAGGCCGACCGGGCGGACCTGTATATCGTCGGCGACCTGTTCGATTTCTGGTTCGAGTACCGCACCGTCGTCCAGCGGCAGCACCTCGACGTGATCGCCATGCTCAAGGACCTGCGCGCCGCCGGTATCGCCGTCACCTTCATCGCCGGCAACCACGATTTCTGGGTGGGCCGTTTTTTCGAGCGGGACCTGGGCATCCGGGTGGTGCGGACCTGGTGCGAACTGGCGATCGGCGGCCAGCGGCTGTTCCTGGCCCACGGCGACGGCCTGGAGCGGGGTGACCGGGGCTACCGCTTCCTGCTCAAGCCGCTGCTGCGCAACCCCGTCAGCATCTGGCTGTTCGGCCTGCTGCACCCGGACCTGGCGGTGCCGCTGGCGCGGTGGATCTCCCGCACGTCGCGTCATGCCATTGCCGCACAGGAGCGCAAGCACGGCGCGCCGCTGCGCG
>DATJQG010000387.1:0-2813 GCA_035506015.1 Candidatus Edwardsiibacteriota bacterium | reverse complement strand
TGGTCGTCGTGCTGGGCGCCTCGGGCAAGCTGACCACGCAGATCGAGAGCGGCGCGCCGTTCGACGCGTTCCTCTCGGCTGATATGAAATACCCGCGCCAATTATACGCGGACAGTTTCGCCGTCGATTCGCCCAAGATCTACTCGCGCGGCACCCTGGTGCTGTGGACGCTGCGCGATGCAAGCCTGAAAAAGGGCCCCGGGGCGCTGCTCGATGGGGGGTTCAACAAGATCGCCGTCGCCAATCCATCGCTGGCGCCGTACGGGGAGCAATCGCTTAACTGCATGAAGTATTTCGGGCTGTACGACAGCCTGAGCGCCAAACTGGTCTTCGGCGAGAGCATCTCCCAGGTCAACACCTTCCTGCTGTCCGGCGCGGCCGACGCGGCGTTCACGGCCAAGTCGATCGTGACCGCACCCGAGAACAAGGACAAAGGGCACTGGATCGAGCTGGACCCTAAATCGTACACACCGATCGACCAGGGCGCTGTGATCCTGCGATATGGCAACCAGCATCATGGCAAGGCTGTTCGGGAATTCTACCGCTACCTGTTCTCGAAGCGGGCCAAGAAGATCCTGAAGAAATACGGTTACCTTACCGATTGACCGATGGGCTACGATTTCCAGCCGTTACTGCTGTCGCTAAAATTGGCGCTGATCACCTCGCTGCTGCTGGTGGTGATCGGCGTACCAATCGCCTATTGGCTGGCCAGCATCAAGTTCCGGATGAAGTTCCTGATCGAGGCGCTGGTCAACCTGCCCCTGGTGCTGCCACCCACCGTGCTGGGATTCTATTTCCTGCTGACATTCTCGCCCCAGCATCCGGCCGGGCGGCTGGTCCACCAGGTGTTCGGCGCCAACCTGGTCTTCACGTTCACCGGGTTGGTCGTGGGGTCGCTGCTGATCAATTTCCCGTACATGATCCAGCCGGTGCAGGCGGGATTCCAGGGCCTGCCGCCGTCGCTGAAGGAAGCGTCCTACACCCTGGGAAAATCGCGCTGGGCGACGTTCTTCAATGTACTGCTGCCGAACATCAAGCCGGCCCTGCTGTCCGGCCTGGTGCTGACGTTCGCCCACACCATCGGCGAGTTCGGCATCGTGCTGATGATCGGCGGCAACATCCCGGGCGTGACCAAGGTGGCGTCGATCTCGGTGTACGAGGAGGTCGAGCTGCTGCACTACGGGCAGGCAGGGTTCTACGCGCTGGTGCTGCTGCTGGTCTCGTTCCTGATCCTGGCGGTGTTCTACGCTCTCAACGGCAAGTTCATGAAGTGACCGCGGCATGATCCACATCGACGTTCGAAAAACGCTGCACACGACCACCGGCCCCGCCGTGCTGGACGCGCGTTTTGCCGTGGGGGAGAACGATTTCATCGGGCTGTACGGCCGGTCGGGGGCGGGCAAGACCACGATCCTGCGGATGATCGCCGGCCTGAGCAGGCCGGACGGGGGCTCCGTCACTGTAGCGGGCCAGCCCTGGTATGACAGCGCGACCGCGGTCGACCTGCGGCCGCAGCAGCGCCCGGTCGGATACGTGTTCCAGGACTACGCCCTGTTCCCCAACATGACGGTGCGGCAGAACCTGGCGTACGCGCTGCCCAGGGGCGGGAACCGTTCATACATTGACCAGTTGCTGGAGGTGACCGAGCTGACGGGCCTGGCCGGCGCCAAACCCGACAAGCTGTCCGGCGGGCAGCAACAGCGCGCGGCGCTGGCCCGGGCGCTGGTGCGCCAGCCCAAGATCCTGCTGCTGGACGAGCCGCTCTCGGCCGTGGACCAGGAAACGCGGGGCAAACTGCAGGATGAATTGCTGCGGATCCATCAAACGATCCGATTCACCGCGCTGATCGCCAGCCACGACATCGGGGAGATCTTCAAGCTGTGCAACAAGGTGATCAGGATCGATGGCTATGCTGCGGGCGAACCACAAGATACCAGGCAGGCGTTCATGCCTGCGGCACACACGATGGCGGGTACGATCGTCGGGAAGGTCATCGACATCGCGGACACCGGCGAAGTCCTGGTACAGGTCGGCGAGACGATCAGGTCGCTGCCGGCCAAGGGCGGTCACTATCAGTCAGGCGACATTGTCGTGATACATGCCCATTAATTATCATTCGCATCATAACAAGGAGCACAGCATGAAGCTGCAGAACGTCACCAAGAACCTGGCCGCCCTGAAGAAGCTCAAGACCGCGATGCGGGGTCGGGACTTTCTGCTGACGTGGGAGCGGACGCTCGACGAGATCAAGGCCACCGGGCTGGTGGCCGAGTGCCTGAAGGAGCTGCACCGCGAGGGCGCCAACACCAGGATCTTCGAGTCGGGCCTGGCCATCTCGATCTTCCGCGACAAGTCCACCCGCACCCGGTTCTCGTTCGCCTCGGCGGCCGACCTGCTGGGGCTGTCGGTGTCCGACCTGGACGAGGAGAAGTCGCAGATCGCCCACGGCGAGACGGTGCGCGAGACCGCCAACATGATCTCGTTCCTGACCGAGACCATCGGCATCCGCGACGACATGTTTCTGGGCGAAGGCAACAAGTACATGCGCGAGGTCGGAGACGCCGTCACCGAGGGATTTGCCAAGGGCGTGCTGCACCAGCGTCCCAATATCGTCAATCTGCAATGTGACATCGACCACCCCACGCAGAGCATGGCCGACCTGCTGAAGCTGAAGGACTATTTCGGCGGCTTCGACAAGCTGGCGGGCAAGAAGATCGCCATGACGTGGGCCTACTCGCCCAGCTACGGCAAGCCGCTGTCGGTGCCGCAGGGCATCATCGGCTTGATGACGCGGTTCGGCATGCAGGTCAGCC
>DATJQG010000386.1:0-2915 GCA_035506015.1 Candidatus Edwardsiibacteriota bacterium | reverse complement strand
ACCCGGCATGACGGCACCCCCTGTTTCTACCCCTATGCCGTCCAGTACTACCGGGCCGAGCTGCTGATGTTCATGGGGCTGTGGGCCGGGGCCGAGCAGGCGATGCGCCGCAACCTGGCGTGGAGCGGGCAGAGCGGCGACGCCGGGCAGCGCTCCGATTCGCTGCTTGACCTGGGCCGCCTGGCGATGCTGCGCGACGACGACTACCGCACCGCCATCGGCCTGCTGGACGAGGCCCTGCAGCTGGCGCAGGGCCGGGACTACCACCACAACACCATCCGGGCGCTGTCCAACATCGCCGGCTGCCACTGGCGGCTGGGCGAGTTCGACCGGGCCCTGGAGTTCTACCAGCGCTCGCTGGACCTGGCGCGGCGCACCGGCGACCCGCACACCGAGGCCGTGGCGCTCTCCAACATCGGGACCATCCACCAGAACCGCGGCAACGACGGGGACGCGCTGCGGTGCTACGAGCAGGCCCGCGCCCTGTTCCGGCGGCTGGGCGACGTCTACCGCGAGTCGCAGGTCACCGGCAGCATGGGCGTGGTCCACTACGACCGGGGCCGCCTGGCCGAGGCGCAGTCCTGCTACCAGGAGAAGATGCGGATCGCGCGGCTGGTGCAGGACGGATCGGGGCTGGCCTACGCGCTGGGGTCGCTGGCCATGGTCCATGCCGACCTGGGCCAGGACGAGCAGGCCCTGCGCTGCTACGGCGAGGCCGGGACGCTGGCCCGGCAGCGCGGCGACCTGCGGCTGCAGGCCATCAACCTGGGGAACCTGGGCGGCCTGCACAAGCAGCGCGGCCGCCTGCAACAGGCGATCGCATGCCTGGACGGCGCCATCGCCATCGCCGGGCCGCTGGGCATCAAGTTCTACCTGGCGGATTTCCACTACCACCGGGCCGACGCGCGCTGCCGCGCCGGGGAGCTGGCGGGGGCCGCCGCGGACGCGGTGCGGGCCCTGGCGTTGACCGCCGCGCTGGACAACCCCGACGACCTGTTCAAGTGCCGGGCGCTGCGGCTCAGGCTGCGCTGCCTGATGGCCGGCGGCCGGCGCGGACGGGAAGCGGCGCTGGGGGCGCTGGAGCGGATGCTGCCGTTCGCGCCGGGACCGGCATTGCGCGCCGACCTGTTGTACGACCTGCGGGCGCTGCGGCGGCTGGCCGGCGACGGCGGCCGCGCCCGCGGGTACGGGGCGCAGGCCGCGCGGGCCTATGCGGAGCTGCTGCGGGCCACGCCCAAGCAGGAATACCGGGACCGGCTGGCCGAGCTGGCAAAGGGGCCGGCATGAGCCCGGCGCACCCCAGGCCGCGGCGGCTGTGGCTGCGGCTGGGCGAGGGCTTCTACCCCCACGACCTGCACCAGCGGCGCTGCGCGCTGCTGCACCTCACCGGGCGCTGGGAGGAGGTCGAGCGGCAGACCCGCGCCATGCTGGAATTGTCGCAGCAGCACCGGCTGCCGGCGATGGAGGCCGACTCGCACCTGGAGCTGGCGACCGTCCTCTCCACCCGCGGCCAGCTGGAGCCGACCCTGGACCATGCCCAACAGGCGCTGGAGCTGTACCGCGCGCTGGGCGACCAGATGGGCGTCTCCAAGGCGCTGGGCGAGATCGGCGGCGCCTACGCCGACCTGGGCCAGTTCGACACCGCGGTGTCGTACTACAACCAGCGGCTGGAGCTGGCGCGCGCGCTGGGCGACCAGGCCGGCATCATGAACGCGGTGGGCAGCATCGGCACCATCCACCACCAGCGCGACGAGTTCGACCAGGCCGAGCGATGCTACCAGCAGTGGCTGGAGATCGCCACGGCGCTGTCCCACCAGCAGAGCATCAGCTACGTGCTCAACAACCTGGGCATGCTGCGCCAGCAGCGCGGCGATTTCGGCGGCGCGATGGAGCTGTTCCAGCGCAAACTGGCGATCGACCGGCGGCTGGGGGACAAACGCGGCATCACCTACGGCCTGGGCAACATGGCCACCCTGCTGCGCGAGCAGGGCCGGTACGCGGAAGCGCTCGAACTCTACGGCCAGCGCATCGCGCTGTCGCAGGAGCTGGGCGACGGCTACGGGCTGGGCATCGCCTGGGGAAACCTGGGCGAGCTCTACGCGGCCATGGGCCAGCGCAGCACGGCCAGGGAACACCTGGAGCGCAGCGCCGCGGTGCTGCGGGACAAGGGATACCGCTACCACCTGTGCAACACGCTGCTGGCGCTGGCCGAGCTGAACTTCAACGCGGGTTCGGACGACGCCGCGGGGCAGTGCGCCGAGGCGCTGGCCATCGCCGCCGAGGTCGGCCGCGGCCCGGTGGCGCACAGGGCCCGCGTGCTGCAGGCCAGGATGCGGGCGAGGTCCGATCCCGCCGGGGCCGCCGCCGCGCTGCAGGAGATGCTCTCGCCCGGGCTGGCCGACCAGCAGCGGGCCGAGGTGCTGTTCGCCCTGTTCCAGATCGGCCGCGAGGAGCAGTGGCGGGAACGGGCGCTGGCGCTCTATGCAGAACTGCGGCGGCGCGCGCCGCTGGCCGAGTACGCCGACCGGATCGACCAGCTGCAGCCCGGCCGGGGAAATAATTGACGGCGCCGGTTATCGGATCCCAGCCTGGCCCGGCAGCACGTCACGGCAGTATGTCATCCTGAGCCAACTCCGCGCCTTGCGGATTGAAGGATCGATGCTGATCCGTCGACCCGGCAGGAACAGGGTGATCCCGGGCCGATGCGATTATCCCAGTTTTATACTTGTCTTTTGATTTTGGTTGTGCTATAGTAAAAATATCATCATCGATCGTATGTCATGCTTCGACCAGCCCGGCATGACGGCGCCTGCCGGTTCCCCTGAACCCGTCGCAGCGGCCAACAAAGGGGCGCATCGCATGTCATTCAATTTCGCAGTGCCATGAAAAAGGTCCTGATCATCTCGGCCTCGGCC
>DATJQG010000385.1:0-4364 GCA_035506015.1 Candidatus Edwardsiibacteriota bacterium | reverse complement strand
CGGGATGGTGGTGTGCGACGACGACGCCATGGCGGCCACCATCAGCAGCCTGCGCAACCAGGGCCGGGCCTCGATGGGCGGCTGGCTGGCCCACCAGGTGCTGGGCTACAACTACCGGATGTCGGACATGGCCGCGGCGCTGGGCCGCGTCCAGCTGTCGCGGCTGGACGCCATCCTCAAGAAACGGCAGCAGCTGGCGGCCAGCTACGCCAAGTTGTTCGCCCGCGAGCTGCCCGACTTCACGGTGCTGCCCGAGCCGCGCGGCTACCGCCGCAGCTGGTTCGTGTTCGTGATCCTGGTGCCCGAAGCCCTGGCCGGCGCGCCGCGCGACCGCTTGATCGCCGGGCTGCAGCAACGCGTCATCGGCTGCGCCCACTATTTCCCGGCGCTGCATCTCCAGCCCTATGTCCAAAAGGCGCTGGGCCACCGGCGCGGCGACTTCCCGGTGACGGAGGCCATCGCCGACCGCAGCCTGGCGATCCCGTTCCACCACCGGCTGACCCTAGGCGACCAGCAGCGGATCGTGCGGACCATCAAACGGCTGGTATAGATATCATCCGGCTCTTGACGACCGCAGCGGTGCTGCGGTTTTTTTTATCACAAAAGCGTGCGAATATCATTGATTTTTCGGCCGATCGGGGATAAAATATACTGCTATATTCTGGCCCAAAGAGCCATACCAAAGCCATTATCATACAAGGAGTCCCCATGTTCAGACGGATCATCCCGGTCGTGATCGTGATCAGCGCGGCGCTGGCGCTGTTCGTTTCCTGCGCCAAGCGGCAGATGGTGAAAATGGACGCCACGGAGCTGTACGCGCGGGGCCAGCGGTACTATGCGGCCAGGAAGTACGGCAAGGCGGCGGCCGACTTCAAGGAAGTGATGTTCAACTACTCGGGGACGCAGATCGCGTCGGAGGCGGCGTTCCTGGCGGCGGAGTGCTCGTACAAGGAAGGGGACTACGAGGCGGCGGCGGACGACTACCTGCAGCTGCTGTCGGACTACCCGACCAGCGGGCACGCGGACGAGGCGCAGATCCGGCTGGCGGAGTCGTACCTGGGGCAGTCGCCGAACTACGCGCTGGACCAGAGCGAGACGGGGGAGAAGGCGCTGGGCGCGGTGGAGAAGTTCTTCGAGAAGTACCCGGACAGCAAGCTGGGGGAGCGGGCCAAGGCGGTGAAGGTGACGATCGAGGAGAAGCTGGCGCGCAAGGATTTCGATGCGGCGAAGTTCTACCTGAAGCGGAAGCTGTACCTGTCGGCCAAGATCTACTTCGACGGGATCATCCGGGAGTACCCGGACACCAAGTGGGCGCCGCAGGCCAAGGCGCTGCTGCTGTCGATGCCGGGGATCACCGTCAAGTCGGCCTTCAATGTCAGCGACAGCACCAAGACCGCCCCGCGCGACAGCGCCGCGGCCCCGGCCGACACCACCAAGCACACCAGCCCCTGGAAATGACCGCAGTGCTGTCCTGACAGCCCAACCTGTCCCCGCGATGAAACAGCAGCGCATCGGCATCTTCGGCGGCACGTTCGACCCGCCGCACCTCGGCCACCTGATCGCCGCCCAGCTGGCGGCCGAGCTGCTGCGCCTGGACCCGGTGCTGGTCGTGCCGGCCGGCCGCCCGCCCCACAAGCGGCGGCGGGCGCTGGCCGCGCCCGGCCACCGGCTGGCGATGGTCCGCCTGGCGATCGCCGGCAACCCGCTGTTCGCCTGCTCGGACATCGAGCTGCGCCCGCGGGGCCCGTCCTACACCGCCGACACGCTGGCCGCGCTGGCGCGGCGGCATCCCGCCGCGGCGCTGCACCTGCTGATCGGGCTGGACCAGGCCGTGCTGCTGCCCACGTGGCACAACCCGCGGCAGCTGTTCGAGCACGCGAAAGTCTGCGTGCTGGCGCGGCCCGGCTCGACGTCCGGCGCCATCCCCCGGCCCTGGCGGCGCCGCATCCGCAAAGTCCCGGTCAGCCTGATCGACATCTCCGCCAGCGCCATCCGGCGCAGGGCCGCGCGGCGGCTCCCCATCGGCTACCTGGTGCCGCCGGCGGTGGCCGCCTATATCGCCAAACACAGACTCTACCAGCGGTGAGCGAACCCATCAACGACAATCCGTCCGCCGCCGAGCGCTCGGTGTGGGCGCTGCTGGACGGCAAGCTGGACTTCTCCAAGTCCAGGCCGCAGGTCAAGCCCGGCTTCGAGGAGGCGCGGTTCAGCGACAGCGCGGGGCAGGGCTATTACGTGCTGAAGGCACCGCAGCATGCCGGCTACGTCAAGCTGGGCGAGAACGACCGCTACCTGTTCTCGCTGTTCGACGGCAGCCGCACGGTGCAGCAGGTGCTGGTCGACTATTTCCGCAAGTACGGGGCGCTGGCCTTCGCCCGGGTCGGCTCGCTGGTGGGGCAGCTCAAGAACGGCGGCTTCCTGACCGAGCAGCCGGTCGACCTCTACCGGAAGCTGCTGGAGCGGCTCAAGCTGCAGAAGCCGCTGGCCCGGCTGATCGACTTCTGGCTGAAGCTGCCGCAGCGCCAGTGGCCGGTGCCGGGGTTCGACGGCCTGGTGGGGGCGCTCTACCGCCGGGGGTTCTGGCTGTTCTTCACGCCGGCCGTGATCGCCGTCACCGCGCTGGTGTCGCTGGCCGGGCTGGCCTCCTTCGTGCCGGCGCTGCGCGACGCGCGCTATTCGGTGCTGACCTCGCGCTCGGGCTCCTATGTCTGGGGCATCGTCATCCTGATCCTGCTCAACTACGTGGCGGTGATCACCCACGAGGCGTCCCACGCCCTGGCCTGCAAGCGCTTCAAGCGGCAGGTCAACAGCGGCGGCACCATCCTCAAGTGGGGCTTCCCGGCCTTCTACGTCGACACCACCGACACCTGGCTGCTGCCGCGCCGCCAGCGGATGCTGGTGACGGTGGTCGGGCCCTACACCCAGTTCTTCCTGGCCGGCACCGCGTCGCTGTTCCTATGGTGGCAGCCCAGCTTCCGGCTCGACCCCTACCTCTACAAGTTCGCCTTCCTGTCCTACCTCTCGGTGTTCCTCAACTTCAACCCGCTGCTGCAGCTCGACGGCTACTACGTGCTGGTCGACTGGCTGGACATCCCGTCGCTGCGCGAGAAGGCGATGCGGTTCGTGCAGCACGACCTGCTGGGCCGGCTGCGGGCGCGGCAGCCGTTGGACCGCACCGAGAAGATCTACGCCGCCTTCGGCCTGTCGGTGATCGTCTGGTCGGCGGCGGCGCTGGCGCTGGGCTTCTATTTCTACCACCTGCAGGCGGTGGCAATGGCCGGCGCGTTCCTGCGACACACCACCCGGACGATGCGGATCGCGCTGCTGGCCGCGCTGGCCCTGCTGCTGGCGGGGTCGGCCGCCACGGCCCGCCGCCGCATCGCCCGGGCCTGGGCGGCGCTGTGGCAGCAGCTGCTGGGCGTGGTCGGCCGCCACACCACCGCGGCCGGGACCGCGCTGACCGCGCTGACCCTGGCGCTGGCCTGGCTGGTCGCGCTGACCGGCGGCTGGTTCTACGAGGGCCTGACCGTGCTGCTGCTGCTGGGCGGCATCGCGCTGTTCTTCCGGGTCAACAAATACTACCAGGGTTCGCACCTGTCGTTGACCCTGGTCAGCCTGCTGGCGGCGGCGGTGACCGGGATCGTTACCCCCAAGCTGGCCGACCCGCTGTGGATCGTCTTGCTGCTGGCCGGCTCCAGCGCCGCCTTCCTGGCGGGCTACAGCCAGTTCTCGTTCACCAGCCTGCGGCGCTGGCGCACCTGGCAGCGCTGGCTGTGGGGCGGGCTGTGGTACGGCTCGCTGCTGGTGATCGGGCTGACCGCCCACCTGCGCACCTACCAGACGCTGGCGCTGCTGCTGGCCGTGGCCACCTTCCTGATGGTGCTGTCGCTGATCTGGAACAACCGCGGCTCGTCACTGCAGTACTTCTGGATCATGTTCCTGCTGGGCACCGTCGCCTGGGCCCTGTACCCGGTGCACATCGCGGCCGCCTGGCTGAGCGTGGCCGCCGCCACGCTGGAACTGGGCGCCATCGGCTGGCTGTACCTGGTGATCCGCAGCACCTCGTGGTCGCCCGAGGTCTCGGCCTACGAGCCGGCGGCCTCGGAGCGGCGGCGGATGCGCCAGGCCGCGGTCAAGATCTACAAGATGTCGCGCACCTACTTCACCGCCTTCTTCGGGGTGGCCGCGGCCCGGGCCATGGACGACCGCCTCAACCTGATCATGATCGAGCGCGGCTGGCCGATCCGGCTCTACGGGACGTCCAGCGAGGAGCGGTTCGAGCGCACGGTCGGCATCGTGGAGCGGGCGGGCGCCTTCCGCGGCATGCTGGACGCGATGCACGCCTACCTGGCGGCCGAGGCCGG
>DATJQG010000384.1:0-2723 GCA_035506015.1 Candidatus Edwardsiibacteriota bacterium | reverse complement strand
TTGGCGTTCGGGCGGGTGATGATCTCGACCACGTCGCCGTTGTGCAGCCGGTGGTCCAGCGGCACCAGGTTGGCGTTGACCCGCGCCCCGGTGCAGCGGTGCCCCACGTTGCTGTGGACGCGGTAGGCGAAGTCCACCGGCGTGGCCCCGGCCGGCAGGTCGAAGACGTCGCCCTTGGGCGTGAACACGAACACCTCGGAGGCCAGCACGTCGCGCCGCAGGCTCTCCACGTACTCGCGGGCGTCGCTGGTGTCCTCCTGCCAGTCCAGGAAGGTCTTGATCCAGGGGTAGATCTGGCGCGACAGGCTCTGGGCCTTGGCCGGCGAGCCGCCCTCCTTGTAGGCCCAGTGCGCGGCCACGCCGTACTCGTTGATGCGGTGCATCTCCTCGGTGCGGATCTGGATCTCCAGGGGCTGGCCGGCCGGGCCGATCACCGTGGTGTGCAGCGAGCGGTAGCCGTTGGACTTGGGCACGGCGATGAAGTCCTTGATCCGATCCTTGATCGGCACCCACAGGCTGTGCACCGCGCCCAGCGCCGCGTAGCATTCCTCCGGCGTCTTGACGATGACGCGGAAGGCGATCAGGTCGTAGATCTCGGCCGCGGCGTAGCGCTTCTGCACCATCTTGCGGAACGAGCTGTAGAGGTGCTTGGGCCGCCACTCCAGCCGGTAGCTGAGGCCCTGGCCGTCCAGCGCGGCGGTCAGCGCGGCCAGCACCTCGGGGATGATCCCCTCGCGCTCGGCCCGGACCGGCGACACCTGCTCCACCGTGCGGCGGTGCTCCTCGGGCATCAGGTGCCGGAACGACAGGTCCTCGATCTCCCACTTCAGCTGCCAGATGCCCAGCCGCGAGGCGATCGGCGCGAAGATCTCCAGGCTCTCGCGGGCGATCCGCTTGCGTTTGGCCTCGGGCAGGGCGTCCAGGGTGCGCAGGTTGTGCAGCCGGTCGGCCAGCTTGACCAGGATCACCCGGATGTCCTTGGCCACGGCCAGGAAGAACTTGCGCAGGTTCTCGGCCTGCATCGCCGCCGTGGGCTCGTCCGACTCCAGCCGCTGCTTGCCGAACCCCAGCGCGGTGAGGTGGGTGACGCCGTCAACCAGCTGGGCGACCTCGTCTCCGAACTTTTCTTTGATGGCCTCCAGCGCGACGCCGGCGTCCTCCACCGTGTCGTGCAGCAGCGCCGCCTGCAGCGTGGCGGCGTCCAGCCGCAGGCCCGCCAGGATGATGGCCACGGCCAGCGGGTGCGAGATGTAGTCCTCGCCCGAGGCCCGCTTCTGCACGCCGTGGGCCTGGCACGCGAAGGCGAAGGCGCGCCGCAGCTGCTCCAGGCCCGAGGCTGTGCCGTAGCCCGCGAACGCCTCGTGCAGCTTGGCGAACAGCTCGTCGACCGCGGCGGTCGCAGTCGGCGCCGCCGCGGACTGAGCCGGGGCATGTATTTTATTTTCGACTGACATCGGTCAAAGCGACGGGGTCACGCCATCAGAACAAAGCGAAGCTTCTTTTCGGACATTGATCCCGTCATCCTTATGTCCTGTGCAGTGCTATTCTGGCCTCCTGTGAACAAGCCCAGCGTCAGGCCGTCTGCGGGCGCCGAGGCTGGGCTTGGCGGCGTCGCCGCGTTACCGCAGGTGCGGTTCCACGACCGCGACCACCTCGGGGAAGTCGATGCCGTTGCGCTTCAGCGTCTCCAGCGTCGGGATGCCGTTGGACGTCCAGCCGCGCCGCTTGTAGACCGCGTCCACCAGCTTCTGGTAGCGGTCCTCGCGGTACCTGCGGTGCAGCGCCATCTTCTCCTCGGTGGACTTGCCGGCCGGGTCGATCTGCATCCAGTCCTGCAGCTGCTTGTCGTAGCGCTCCTGGCGCGACTCGTACTCCTCCTTGGTGACCGGGCCGACCGCGCGGTAGGGCGCCTTGTCGAATTTACGCGTGCCCTTGCCCATCCGCAGGTCGAACACCCGCTGGAACTGGTAGACCCGCTCCGACATCGCGATGATCTCCTCCTTGGTGATCTCGCGGCCGGTGACGCCGCTGAACAGGTCGACGTAGTTCTGGACGTGCTCCGGCACCTTGGCCGCCTCCTTGGGCGGGTAGGCGGTGCGGTTGTCGCCCGGCTCGATGTCGTTCCAGGGCAGCTTGCACAGGCCGTTGAGGCCGAACCAGGTGCGGAACATCGGGAAGTAGTACAGCGCCTCGGCCTTCTCCTCGAAGGTGGGGATCTGGTTGTTGACCATGTCCATGAAGATCAGCCAGGCCTCGTCGTGCTGCGGCCCCTTGACCGCCAGCGCGTACCCCGCCTGCTGGGCCAGGGACTCCTTGCACACGTACTCGGAGAACTCCATGCCCTTGACTTCCATCCCGATGTCCTGCAGGAACGCCGGATCCGCGCCGTACTCGGCCGCCCACTTCCGCTTGAGCCACCGGATCCCCTGGCCCACGTCCACCCCGAAGCCCTCGCCGCGGGCGCACTGGTGCAGCAGCTCCAGCACCGCGTCGCCGGCCCCGAAGTTGAGCTTGAGGCCCCCGGTGTGGGTCTCGTTGATCACCCCGGCCTCGAAGGCCTCCATCACGAACGCGATGCAGGTGGCCATCGAGATGGTGTCCAGGCCGTAGGTGTCGCAGTAGAAGTTGAACTCCACGCACACGTCGGGGTCGAAGCAGCCCATGTTGGCCGCCCCCGCGGCGGTCTCGTACTCCGGCCCGTCGACCACCACCTGCTCGCCGGC
>DATJQG010000383.1:0-2735 GCA_035506015.1 Candidatus Edwardsiibacteriota bacterium | reverse complement strand
CATCACCGTCCACCAGAAGAGCCTGCAGCTCAAGGAGCGCACCGGCGATTTCTACGGCATCGCCACCAGCTACAGCAACCTGGGCCTGGTCTACTACCGGATGTACGAGTGGGACAAGGCCGAGGAGTGCCACCACAAGAGCTTCAAGATCCGCGAGCAGATCGGCGACATCGCCGGGCTGGCCAAGTCGTACAACAACCTGGCCCTGATCTACCGGCACCTCTACCAGTGGGACCAGGCCATGGACTACCACACCAAGTGCCTGCGGATCATGGAGCGGATCGGCTCCAGCTACGAGATCGCCATCTCCCACACCAACCTCGGCTTCATCCACAAGGCCCGCGGCGACTGGGACCAGGCGCTGTGGAGCTTCAACCGCGCCATCCAGATCGCCATGTCGATCGGCGCCAAGAACGTGCTGCTGGACACCTACATCAAGAAGGCCGAGGTCTACCTGGCGCTGGGCACGCTGGAGGACGCCGCGCTGTTCTGCCAGAAGGCCATGGACCTGGCCAACGAGCTGGGCGGGCGGCTGGAGCTGGGGCGCGGCATCAACATCCAGGGCCGGATCTACCAGATGCGGCGCCAGTGGGACCGCGCCATGGAGGCGCTGTCACAGGCCAAGGAGATCTTCTCGCAGCTCGACATCCGGGCCGGCGAGGCCTTCATCCTCAAGAACATGGCCGACCTGCACCGCGAGCTGGGCGAGCTCGACCAGTCCGAAAAGCTGGCCGAGAAGGCGCTGGCGCTGGCCCAGCGGGTGGAGGAGCAGCAGCTGGCCGCGGAGATCCTGCTGCTGCAGGGTGAGCTGCGCGAGGACCGCGGCGAGGACGGCCACCGCCAGATGGAATGGGCGCTGGAGCTGGCCACCAGGGTCGGCAACAAGGAGACCGTCGCCGCCATCCAGTCGGCGCTGGCCCGCCACGCCGTCAAGCGGCAGCGCTACGCCCCGGCCGTGGACTGCTACCAGCGGGCGGTGGCGGTCTACAAGCAGGCGCTCAAGAGCATCAGCCAGCCCGAGCTCAAGAGCAGCTACCTGTTCGAGCCCAAGCGCCGCCAGGTGCTGCGCGACATCAAGAAACTGCGCCAGGAGGTGAGCCGCAATGTGTCCCTCGCCTAGGATCCAGCTGCCCGAGGACATCCTGGCCGAGGCCGAGAACGACCTGCGGTTCCTGGCCGAGTCCTTCAAGGGGCAGCCCACGGCCCTCAACCAGGACGCCGGCTCGCTCAACCTGCTGCTGGAGGTCTCGCAGCGCCTCAACCGGGTGCTCAACCTCGACCAGCTGCTGGACGTGATCATGGACTCGGTGATGCAGCTGACGCGGGCCGAGCGCGGCTTCCTGATGCTGTACGACCCCGAGGGCGTGCTGAAGTTCCGCGTCATCCGCAACACCAGCAGCCAGGTCTGGGAGGGCGAGGACTACCAGATCAGCCACACCATCACCGAGAAGGTGGTGTCCACCGCCGCCCCGCTGTGGGTGCGCGACGTCGGCGCGGACGAGCAGCTGTCGCAGGCGGCCTCGATCGCCGACCTCAAGATCCGCTCGACGATGTGCGCGCCGCTGTTCGCCGGCCAGGCGCCGGAGCGCCGGATCATCGGCGTGATCTACGTCGACAGCCAGAAGATCCAGGAATCGTTCAGCGCCCACGACCTCGACCTGCTGGTGGCCATCGCCGGCCAGGCGGCCATCGCCATCGAGAACGCGCAGCTGGTCGGCAACATCAAATCTTTGGAGGAGGAGAAGCGCAAGCAGCTGGAGATCGAGAACATCTCGCTGCAGCGGATGCTGGAGGCCCGGGGCGAGCTGCTGGGGCAGTGCCCGGCCATGGAGCAGGTGTTCGCCATGATCCGTCGCGTGGCCGGCTCCGAGGTCAGCGTGCTGGTGCTGGGCGAGAGCGGCACCGGGAAATCGCTGGTGGCCCGGGCCATCCACGAGCTGTCGCTGCGCAAGGACAAGCCCTTCATCGTGATCGACTGCGGCGCCATCCCCGAGAACCTGCTGGAGTCGGAGCTGTTCGGCTACGAGAAGGGCGCCTTCACCGGCGCCTACGGCCGCAAGCTGGGCAAGTTCGAGCTGGCCAACGGCGGCACCGTGTTCCTGGACGAGATCGGCGAGCTGCCGCCGGCCCTGCAGCTCAAGCTGCTGCGGGTGCTGCAGGAGGGCGAGCTGGAGCACATCGGCGGCCACGAGACCATCAAGGTCGACGTCCGGGTGGCCACCGCCACCAACCGCGACCTGGAGCGTGACGTCGAGAGCGGCCGCTTCCGCAAGGACCTCTACTACCGGCTCAACGTCATCACCATCCACCTCCCCGCCCTGCGCGAGCGCGGCGACGACATCCTGATGCTCTCCAGCGTCTTTTTGGAGCGGTTCGCCGCCAAGCACAAGAAGCGGATCACCTCGTTCTCGTCCGACGCCAAGAGCGCCCTGCTGTCGCACAAGTGGCCGGGCAACGTCCGCGAGCTGGAGCACAAGATCGAGCGCGCCGTGATCATGTGCGACGGCGCCCAGATCAACGCCGGGCACCTGGAACTGGCGGCCAAGACCGGGACCCCGGCCGCGGCGGCGGCCGGCCGGCTCAAGGACGCCAAGGCCGAGATGGAGAAGCAGCTGCTGGCCGGCGCGCTGTCGGCCTGCCAGGGCGACATCACGGCCACGTCCAAGCAGCTGGGGATCGCGCGGCAGCAGGTCTACCGGATGATGAAGCGCTACAAGGTCTCTTATAATCCGGAG
>DATJQG010000382.1:0-4283 GCA_035506015.1 Candidatus Edwardsiibacteriota bacterium | reverse complement strand
ACGGCATCGCGGCGTTCCTCAAGCAGCTGACCGCCGCCCGCTGGGCGCGGTGGACCGCCGCCATGGAGCGGCGCAGCGGCGACCTGGCGCTGCCGCGGTTCACGATCGAATATCAGGACGAGCTCAGCCGCCCGCTGGCGAAGCTGGGCATGGCGCGGGCCTTCGGCGACCGCGCCGATTTTTCCGGGATCTCGCGGGCGGGGCTGGCCATCAGCGAGGTCAGGCACAAGACGTTCCTGACGGTCGACGAGGAAGGCACCGAGGCCGCGGCCGTGACGTCGGTGGGCCTGCGCACGACGGCGGTGGTGATCGAGCCGCCGCCGTTCGCGATGACCGTCGACCACCCGTTCGTGCTGGCGATCACCGACCAGGCGACCGGCGCCATCCTGTTCCTGGGCGTGATCGCCGACCCGGACTGAACGGGCGCAGGGCGGCACAACAGAAAGGGAGCCACGGATGCAGAAGATCAAGGAACTGGAGGCGGCGCTGGAAAAACTGCCGGGCGGGACGGGCGCCGACCGCCAGCGCGTCGACCTGCTCAACCAGCTGGCCTACCGCTACGTCAACGTCGATTCCAAGAAGGCGCTGGAGCTGGCGCTGGAATCGCAGCGGCTGGCGCGGGCCGCGCAGCACGGCCCGGGGCTGGCCGGCGGGCTGTGGGTCGAGGGCATCTGCCACCACTGGCACGGCGACTACACGCTGTCCATCGCCCGCGGCCAGGAGGCGCTGAAGCTGGCCGAGGAGAGCCGCGACCCGGCCGGCCAGGCCAACGCCCACAACGTGATCGGCATGTCGCTGCTGAAGCTGGGCGAGCACGCCCAGGCCCTGATCCACCACCTCAAGAGCCTCAAGCTGTGGCAGGAGGTCAACGACCCGCACGGCCTGGCCACCATCTACAACAACCTGGGCGCCGACTACACCATCATCGCCGACTACACCAAGGCGCTGGAGTACTTCAACAGGAGCCTCAAGCTGAAGCAGCAGGCCGACGACCAGATGGGCGAGGCCTCGACCCTGATGAACATCGGCGGCATCTACCAGAGCATGGAAAAGCACCAGGAGGCGCTGGAGTACTACCACGAGAGCCAGAAACTGTTCGAGGAGGCGGGCGACGCCCGCTCCGGGTTCGTGCTCAACAACATCGGCGGCATCTACGAGAAGCTGCGCGAGTTCCAGAACGCCCTCAACTGCTACCAGAAGAGCCTGAAGCTGGCGCAGCAGCAGGGCTACCGCCAGGCCGAGGCCACCGTCCTGACCAACATCGGCACCGTGCTGACCGACCTGGGGCAGCCGGCCCAGGCCGAGGACCACTACCGCCGCAGCCTGGCGATCGCCGAGGAGATCCACGAGCAGCACAACATCGCCGAGAACCTGATCGCCCTGGGCGGGCTGTGCGCCCGGGACCGCGCCTTCCAGGACTGCGCCAGGATGCTGGAGCGCGGGATGGCCATCGCCGAGCAGATCAAGGCCGGCGCCCTGCTGTCCAAGGCCTACCAGGCGATGAGCGACGTCCACCGGCAGTGGCAACAGTACCGGCCGGCGCTGGAGTACTACGAGAAGCACGTGGCCATCGAGCGCCAGATGCTGAACGAGTCCTCGCAGCAGCAGCTGCAGAACCTGATGGCGCAGTGCGAGGTCAGCAAGTTCCAGAAGGAGGTGGAGTTCTTCCGCCACAAGAGCGAGGAGCTGGCGCGCGCCAACGCCGAGCTGGGGGAGCTCAACGCCCGGCTGAAGACGGCCCACGAGGAGAAGGACTTCCTGCTGCGCAAGCTGGAGGAGCAGAACAAGGTGCTGGAGGGCATGGTCACCGAGGACCCGCAGTCCGGGCTGTACAACCGGCGGACGCTGCACGAGAAGATCCACCAGGAGATCGCCCGGGCCCGGCGCTACCGCACGCCCCTGACCGTGGCCATGGCCGAGATCGACGGCTACCCCGCGCTGGCCAACAAGCTGCCGGCCCCCAAGCTGGAGCTGGTGATCAAAGCCCTGTCGCGGATCCTGCGCGAGAACCTGCGGCTGGTGGACGTGGTGGGGCGCTACGACAACCACACCTTCGTGTTCGCCTTCCCCGAGGCCGGCCGCGCCAAGGCGCTGGCGATCTGCGAGCGGCTGCAGAAGCTGATCGTCCACCACGACTGGAAGCGGATCGACAGCGCGCTGGCGCTGACCGTCAGCATCGGGCTGACCGACGAGGACAAGACCGACGACCCCTACCGGCGGATCCTGGAGGCCAAGTTCAAGCTGGCCCAGGCCGAGGGCAAGGGCCCCGGGCGCATCGCCTCGTGACCGGCGGCAGCATGGGCGAACAGAACATACTGATCGAACCGCTGGGCCGGGCGAACCTCGGCGACCTGCGCAGCGGCGACGGCTGCTTCACCGCCGACCGCAAGCTGGTGGTCGCGGCCCATGATGATGCCATCAGCTACCAGGTCGTGACGGTCCCGACGTTCACGAAACGCTATCCGCCGGAACCGGTCGATCATTCCTCATACATCGACAGCAACGACAAGGCCATCTTCATCGCCTATGCGGGCCGATGTCCCGCGGGACAGATCAGGCTCTGCCGGTATTGGAACCGCTACGGATACATCGAGGATGTCGCCGTCGCCGCCGAGTTCAGAAGGAAGGGCATCGGCGAGCGCCTGGTGCGACGCGCGGTCGAATGGGCGAAGGCCCGGCAGCTGCCCGGGGTGATGCTGGAGACCCAGAACATCAATGTCGCGGCCTGCCGCCTGTACCAGCGCTGCGGGTTCACCCTGGGCGGGTTCGACCGGTTCCTGTACCGGGGCTTGGATCCGGGCACGGAAGAGATCGCATTATACTGGTACCTGACCTTTGAGCATCAATCCTGAGATCCCGGCATATCCGCCGGGGACGATCGACACGCACGTCCACACCCGCCATTCCTGCGATTCCCGGATGGAGCCCGCCGCCGCAGCGCGGGCGGCGCGGGACCGGGGCCTGCGGGCCCTGGCGTTCACCGAGCACGCCGACTTCGATCCCGCCGACCAGGGGTTTGGGTTCTATGATGCGGAGGCGATCCACCGGACTTTTGCTGAATTCGGAATTCGGAATTCGGAATTCAGAGCATACCGCGGCATCGAGATCGGCTACCAGCCCCAGTACGAGCGGGTCATCCGGGACTTCATCGCGGACGGTCATTTCGATTTTATCATCGGCTCGGTGCACCTGGTCGGCCCGGACGACCTCTCGCGGCCCGAACATCAGGAGGCCTACTTCCGGCCCCGCACGCAGCGGCAGGCCTATGGCGCCTACCTCGCGGCGGTGGAGAAGGCCGTGGCCAGCGGGTTGTTCCACTGCCTGGGCCACCTGGACCTGTGCAAGCGCTACGGCCACAAGTATTACGGGCCGATGGCCTGGCGGGACTTCGAGCCGCAGATCGCGCGCATCCTGCGCGGCGTGATCGCCAACGGCATGTACCTCGAGCTGAACACCTCCGGCCTGCGGCAGGACCCCGGGGAGCCGTACCCGTCGCTCGAGGTGATCCGCGAGTACCGGCGCCTGGGCGGGACCAGGCTGCTGCTGGGCAGCGACGCCCACTGTCCCGAGCACGTGGGATACGCGTTCCCGGAAATCCTTGCTGCGCTTGAGTCCCCTCTATAAAGATGGGAATAAAAGGCGTGTCCACAGGGTCTCGTCATTGCGAGCACTACACCATGGTACGCTTGCGAGGCAATCCACAATGTTGATCACAATGGTATCGTCATCCTGAGAACAGCATCCTGCCTTGCTTTCGAAGGATCTGTTCCGAGATTCTTCGATGGCTGGGCGGGACGTATCGCTCAGAATGACGATGTCAAGAAAAACACAACGAAGCACACGCATGAAGATCGCGCTGACCATCGCGGGCTCGGACTCCGGCGCCGGCGCCGGCATCCAGGCCGACCTCAAGACCTTCGCCGCCTGCGGCGTCTACGGCATCTCGGCCGTCACGGCGCTGACCGCGCAGAACACCCAGGGCGTGTTCGGCGTGGCCGAGGTCAAGCCGGCGTTCGTCACCAAGCAGCTGTTCGTGCTGATGAAGGACATCGGCTGCAACGCCGCCAAGACCGGGATGCTGTTCTCGCGGCCGGTGATCGAGGCGGTGGCCGCCGCCGTCCGCAAGTACGCGATTGCGCCGCTGGTGGTCGACCCGGTGATGTTCGCCAAGGGCGGCCAGCCGCTGCTCAAGCCCGACGCCGAGGATGCGCTGATCTCGCTAATCCTGCCGCACGCTTTCCTGGTGACGCCCAACCTGGACGAGGCCCTGCGGCTGTCCGGCC
>DATJQG010000381.1:0-5961 GCA_035506015.1 Candidatus Edwardsiibacteriota bacterium | reverse complement strand
AGCATGAGTTTGTTGGTCACGGGCGATACTCCTTTGTTTAAATGTTCTTGAATGTCCCAATTATACCGCGAAACGGACGAGGCTGTCAAGAAAATGATACTGCGCATACCGGCATGATAGCATCCGTCATTCCCGTGATATCGATATGCAACAGCATCTGATCACAGGGGATTGCCGCTCATGAGGATCGGCACCGTTCTCGCGATCATGCTGCTGGGTGGGCGATGCCTGGGGCAACTGGCCGTCACCGTCGCGGTCGACCCGTCCAGCGGGCGCCACGCCATCAGCCCCTACATCTACGGCGACAACGGCCAGGCCGGGGCGCACGGCGCCGCGGCCCGCCGCCAGGGCGGCAACCGGATGACCGCCTACAACTGGGAGAACAACTTCTCCAACTCCGGGAACGACAACGGCTACACCAACGACGATTACCTGCCCTGGGTCCTGGGCGTGCCCTACGCACGTTACCGCGACCCCGGCGTGGTGATGACCGCGTTCCACGACACCTCGCTGGCCTGCGGCGCCTACACGCTGCTGACCGCGCCGATGATCGGCTGGGCGGCGCGCGACGGCGACGGCGCCTGCGCCACCTGGACAGGCAGCGCCTGGGTGTTCGGCCAGCGGCCGCCCGGAGCCCGCTGGCGCCAGGTGGCCGTCATCAAGGGGTCGCCGTTCACCCTGGCCCCCGACACCGCCGACGGGTACGTCTACAGCGACGAAATGGTCAACTTCATCATCAATCGCTACGGGCTTTCCGGCACGGCCAGCGGGGTCAAGGGCTGGTCGCTGGACAACGAGCCCGACCTCTGGGCCTCCACCCACGAGGAGATCCGCGGCGACGGCCCCACCTATCATGAAATGTTCGCCAAGTCGGCGGCGCTGGCCGCCGCCATCAAGGGGCTGGACCCGCAGGCCGAGGTGTTCGGGCCGGCGCTGTCGGGCTTCTACGGGTACTACCGGCTGTCAAACGCGCCGGACCACGCCAATTATCCCAGGTACGACACCACCTCGTACCCGTTCATCTGCGCCTATCTGGACACGCTGCGGGCCCAGTCCCAGGCCGCCGGCCGCCGGCTGCTGGACGTGCTGGACATCCACTGGTATCCCGAGAACGACGAGGCGATGGGCTGGGGGCTGCGCGACGGCGACACCAGCAGGGCGGTGGCCATCGACCGGATGCAGCGGCCGCGCGCCTTCTGGGACTCGGCCTATGTCGAGCCGACCTGGATCGGGCACTGGTTCTCCCCGGTGGCGCTGATCCCGAATCTGCAGACATACATCGGGCGCTACAACCCCGGCACCAAGCTGGCCGTCACCGAGTACTCGTTCTACGCGGACGACCACATCTCGGGCGGCATCGCCCAGGCCGACTTCCTCGGCGTGGCCGGGAAGTACGGGCTGTACATGGCCAACCGCTGGTACGACATCACCAGCTGGGCGCGGGCCGCCTGCCTGCTGTACCGCAGCTACGACGGCGGCGGCGGCGCCTTCGGCGACATCGGGGTCAGGGCGGCCTCCAGCAACACGGCCAGCGCGCCGGCCTACGCCTCGATCCAGTCGGCCGACTCGTCCCGGCTGCACCTGGTGCTGATCAACCGCAATTACGACAGCACGGTCACCGCCACGGTCACGATCGCGGGGGCGCGCAGCTACAACGCCGGCGAGGCCTGGTACCTGGGGCGCGCCGACTCGCTGCTGCACCACCAGGCGCTGGCCGCATTCGCCGGCAACACATTCAGCTATGCGATCCCGCCGCTGCGGGCCTGCCACCTGGTGCTGTGGAACTCGGCCGGCGTGGTTTCACCACGGGCGATCGCGGCTGCACCGACGCCGTTCGCCATCTTCCCCAACCCGGTGAAGACCCTGGCGCAGCTGCGTTTCAGCCGGCCCGGCCAGTTCCGGATCTACAACGCGCTGGGGCAGCGGGTGGCCGAGTGCGATGGGATCGCCTCGGTCGGGATAGCGGCGGAGGCCGGCATCTACTTCGTGAGGGAAAAGGACGGGCAATGCAAAAAGCTGACCGTCATCAAGTAACGGTCAGCTTCGGCGGGTGGTACGCGGCGGTCAGAACGGCAGGGAGTCGCGCTGCGCGGGCGTCAGGTATTTGGCGATCACCATCCGGTCGGCGATCATCTTCCGCCTGTTGAGCATCCGCTTGGTGTCGGTGAACGGCCCGTAGCGCCGGGGATTGACGATGATCGAGGCCAGCCGGATGGCCTGCTCGGGCGAGAGGTCAGCCGCCGGGCAGCCGAAATAGGCCCGGGACGCGGCCTCGCAGCCGAAGATGCCGTCACCCCACTCGATATAATTGAGGTACAGCTCGAGGATCCGGGCCTTGGGCAGGGCGCCGTCCAGCCGCAGCGCCAGGAAATATTCAGACACCTTGCGGGTCAGCCGCTTGCGGGTGGAGAGGAACAGGTTCTTGGCCAGCTGCATGGTGATGGTCGAGCCGCCGTAGGCCCAGCGCTTCTTCCGCCAGTCGGTCCTGATGGCCTCGCGGATCTCGCCGTAGTCCACGCCGCCGTGAGAGAAGAAGACGTCATCCTCGGCGATCAGCACGGCGTGCTTGAGGTCCGCCGAGATCGCGCCGTAGGGGACATAGACCTGGTAGGGATGGAACGCCCGCTGCTTGGCCGCGGCCTCGGCGGCGCGCTGCTGCATCAAGGACGTGACCGCGGGATTGTGCTGCCGCAGGTCGCCGATGCCCGGCAGGTGGGTGAGGTCCCAGGCCACCGAGCCCAGCGTCCAGAGGAAGAAGACCTGCAGGGCGCAGGCGGCGGCCAGGATAAGGTTTCTCTTCATCGTGGGAATTATCCGCTACTTTATTGATAATGTCAAGAAAAACGTCCTACCCAGCAAAGAGGTCCACGATGAAGAGGATTTTCTATCTTACCTGCACGCTGCCGATGTTGGTACTGCTGATGAACGGCTGCGGGCCCAGCCCGCGCGACCAGGAGTACGTCCGCGCCATGCGGCCGGTCGTCGTCCAGTACGCCGAGCTGGTGGGCGACTTCAGCAACTACCTGCCCGAGGACTTCGCGAAATTCTCGGACAACATCGAGGCGCTGCGCAAGCAGGCGATCCTGGTCTACCCGCCGCAGTCCGGCAAGCTGAAGAAGTTCAACGGCGACTTCATCGAGCTGCTGAAGAAGGCCAAGAAGGCCGGGTTCACCTTCGGCACCGAGTTCCTGGACAACGAGGAGGAAGCCAACGCCGCCAAAGCGTTCGATAAGAAGGTCGACATCGCCGACAAGTGGCGCTGGGAGGCGCGCGAGTCGTCGCAGGGGTTCGTCGACGCCCACCAGAACCTGAAGCCCGCCATGCAGAAGACCTTCGAGTACCCGGTGGGCGACGTCGACCTCAAGGCCACGATCGACGCCTTCGCCAAGCGGCTGACGCAATAGCGAGCGATGCCCAGACGCGGGAAACATAGTAAGATCGGAACCGCGCCCGCGGCGGGGCCGTCGCGCTGGCCGCTGGTCCTGGGCCTGGCGTGCATCCTCGCCGCCACGGCCGTGTCGTATCTCCCGGCACTGCGCGCGGGGTTCACCAACTACGACGACGACCTGTATGTCACGGACAACCGTGACCTGGGGCGGGACGCCGGACCGGCCATCCGCGCGGCGTTCACCACGACCTATGTCGGGAACTTCCAGCCGCTGACCATGCTGGGCTATACGGCCATCCACGCACTGGCGGGCCTCGAACCATTGCCCTATCATCTGGCGAACCTGGGGCTGCACCTGGCCAACACCGTGTTGGTGTTCGTTCTGATCATGATGCTGGCCGCCAGCGGGCCGGCCGCGCTGCTGGCCGCGGGCCTGTTCGCCCTGCACCCGCTGCACGTGGAGTCGGTGGCCTGGGTCTCGCAGCTCAAGGACGTGCTGTATACGTTCTTCCTGCTGGCGGCGTCGGTCGCCTACCTGAGATATAAGCGCACCGATGCAAAGCAAAGGTGGTACGGCATCTGCCTGGCGCTGTTCGCCTGCTCCTGTCTGGCCAAGGCCATGGCCGCGGTCTTTCCGCTGATGCTGATGGCCTACGACCGGATCGAGGGGCGGCAGTGGGACCGAAGATCGATCCTCGCGAAAGCCCCGTTCTTCCTGGTCTCGATCGCTGTCGGTATCATCGCCATCGCGGCCCAGGGCCATGCCCTGCACGGCTCGGGCGGGTTCCCGTTCTACGACCGGATCGTGTTCGCCGGGTACGGGCTGGTGTTCTACCTGTTCCGGATGCTGTGGCCGGCCCGCCTGTCCGCGTTCTATCCCTATCCCGTCGGCGCGGGAAAGCTCCTGCCGCCGCAGTTCTACGCCGGTATGGCCGCGGCCGTATTCCTGGTCTGGCTGTTCCTGTGGCGCTGGCGCGAACATCGCATGGCGTCCGGATCGGCCTGGCTGTACGTGATCGGCCTGCTGCCGGTGCTGCAGCTGGTGCCGGTGGGCGACGCCGTCACGGCCGACCGATACTTCTATTTATCGTCGATCGGGGTATTCCTGGGATTGTCGTGGGGCGCGGCACGGCTGTGGGAACGGTGGCGGGGGAGTGTCCGGGCGCAGTCCATCGCCGTCGTATCAGTGCTGGCGCTGGCGTCGCTGGGATTCGTCAGCCATCAGCGCACGCGGGTCTGGGAGAGCGGCTTCACGCTGTTCGGCGACATCCTTGACAAGTACCCCAACGTTCCCTCGGCCTACAACAACCTCGGTACGCTGTATGCGCACCAGGGCGATACGGTCCGGGCTGCCGCAATGTATACCATGGCGCTGACGCTTGATCCCGACCTGCCCGCGTCCTGGTACAACCGCGGCAATTTATGGTATTCTGCCGGCCAATGGGATTCTGCCTGCGCATGCTATACCAGGTCGCTGGCGCTGGACCGCAGCTACGTCAGGGCCTATGACAACCGGGGCGCCGTGCTGAACAGATTGGGGCGAGACCGCGAAGCCCTGGCCGATTTCGAACGTGCACTGGAGCTCGAGCACGACAATGTCCGGGCATGGGCCAATGCGGGCGGTATCTACCTCAACCAGGGCCGGCTGGAACAGGCCCGCAACCATTTCGAGCGGGCCATCGCCCTCGATCCCGGTTTCGCCAAGGCCTATCTGGGACGCGGGATCGTCCGTTTCCATGACGGCGACCTGGATGGCGCGATCGCCGACCTCAGCGCGTACCTGCGCAGCGACCCGGCCAGCGCGATCGCCCACTACTACCGCGGCCTGTCGTACAAAGGCAAGGGTCTCAACACCGAAGCCGGTGCGGATATTGAGCGCAGCGCCCGACTCGGGTTTCACCCCTGATCACCGATCACCCAACCATATAATTTGAGGGACCATGCAGCGCGACGAAGCCAAACAACTGATGGAGCGGACCATCCCCAACAAGAACCTGCAGAAGCATATGCTGGCCTGCGAGGCCTGCATGCGGGCGCTGGCGGTGCAGTTCGGCGAGGACGTGGAGACATGGGGCCTGGCGGGCCTGCTGCACGACCTGGACTACGACCAGACGGTCAACGATTTCGGCAACCACGGCCGGATCACGGCCAAGATGCTGGAGGGGAAGGATGTCCCGGCCGACGTGATCCACGCCATCCAGGCCCATCCCGGCCACGTGGCGGCCGAGTCCAGGATGGACTTCGCGCTGTACGCGGTCGACCCGGTGACCGGGCTGATCGTGGCCGCGGCGCTGATGCACCCCACCAAGAAGCTGGCCAGCGTCGATGGCGCGTTCATCATGAAACGCTACAAGGGAAAGCGTTTCGCGGCCGGGGCCAACCGCGAGCAGATCGCCAGCTGCGGCCGGCTGGGGCTGTCACTGGAGGATTTCGTCGCCCAGTGCCTGGCCGCGATGCAGGGCATCTCCGCCGACCTGGGGCTGTAACCTGACCGATGACCCCTTCCCGCTGCGGGAAGGGGCAGGGGTTAGGTCAATGTGGAGAAAAGAAGAGATGAGCCAACCGTTGAAAGT
>DATJQG010000380.1:0-5395 GCA_035506015.1 Candidatus Edwardsiibacteriota bacterium | reverse complement strand
TACTCGGCCATCCAGCTGGCGCCGGCCAGCAGCTTGTTGAACCGCCGCATGTCCAGCAGCGGCGCGCCGCAGACCACGGCACGATAGAGCTCCGGCCGCTGCGTCAGGGCCACGCCCATCAGCAGCCCGCCGTTGCTGCCGCCCTTGATGCCCAGGTGCCGCGCAGAGGTGATCTTCCGCGTGGCCAGGTCCTGGGCCACCGCGAAGAAGTCGTCGTAGACGTTCTGGCGTTTCTCCTTGAGCCCGGCCTGGTGCCAGCGCGGCCCGAATTCCCCGCCGCCCCGGATGTTGGCCAGGACGTAGACCCCGCCCCGTTCCAGCCAGCTGCGGCCCAGCGCCGCGCCGTAGATCGGCAGCTGCGCCACCTCGAAGCCGCCGTAGGCATACAGCAGCGCGGGGCTGCGGCCGTCGCGCTTCATCGCCGCCGGCCCGACCACGAAGTACGGGACCCGCGTGCCGTCCTTCGAACGCGCCCGGTACTGCCATACCTTCAGGCCGCGGCCGTCGAAGAACGACGGCATCGACCTCACCAGCGCTGGCCGGCCGGCGCCGCGGGCGAAGTACAGCGCCGACGGCGTCAGGAAATCCTCGTAGTAGAAGAAATAGTCGTCCGAGCAGGGGTCGGCCGTGCACAGCTCGACCGTGCCGTGCGGCGGTGTAGGGACCCGCGCGCCGGCCCAGCGGCCGCCCCGGAAGCGGCAGCGCAGCAGCACGCTCTTGACGTCGCGCAGTATGGCGACCAGCAGCGTGCCCTTGGTGGCGAGCACGGCGTCGACGCTGCTGCGGTCGTCCGGTCGGAGGACCAGCGCCAGTTTTGGGGTGCCCTGCAGCAGCGCCGCGTAGTCCGCGCTGACCACCGAGCCGCGGCGGAAGGTGCGGCCGCCGATCTTCCAATCGGACCGCAGCACGATGATGGCCTGGCCCTGCACGAAGTCGGCGATGTAGGCGTCGTCCGGGATGGCCAGCCTGACCAGCGCCCCCCGCTCGTAGCCGTAGTAGGCGTGGGAATAGAAGGTGCGGCCCTGCGTGATCACGGCGTAGGATCTCCTGGCCGTATGGTAGAGGTGCGCCGAGACGCTGACGTCGGTGACGGCCCCCTCGAGCACCAGCGGGGCGTCCGCAATGGCCGTGCCGCGGCGCCACAGCCGCACCTGGCGCGGGTAGCCGGAGTTGGTCAGCGTGCCGGGGCCGAAGTCGCGGGCCACCAGCAGCGTGTCGCGGTCCAGGTAGGCCGCATCGCCCTTGGACTCCGGCAGCGAGAAGCCCTCGTCCACGAAGGCGCGCCGGGCCGTGTCGTACTCGCGGATCACCGTGGCGTCGCCGCCGCCCCGCGACAAATTGACCAGGAACCGGTCATAGGACGGGAACAGCCCGGCGGCCCCGTGGAAGTCCCAATTGACCCCCTCCTGCCGCGACAGCGCGTCGCAGTCGACCAGCGTCTCCCAGGCCGGATCCCCCTTGAGGTAACCCGCCCGGGGCGCCCGCCGCCACAGGCCCCGCTGGTGGTCCTTGTCCTTCCAGAAATTGTAGATGAAATCCCCGCGGATCGCCGGGTGGGCGATCCGCTCGGCCGAGTCGAAGACCTCCAGGCAGCCGCGGTAGAACCGCTCGTAGTCGGGCAGCCGCGACAGCTCGCCGACGGTGGCCTCGTTCTGCCTGGTGACCCAGTCCAGCGCCCGACGGCCCTCGATCTCCTCCAGCCACAGATAGGGGTCTGCGGGCCGCACGGCGTCCTTGGTCTCTTTCATGGGAGCACGTTCACAATTCGCAGCTAGTGTTTCTGATACCGATCATCTGACGACAACGGCGGTCCCGGTCATTGCAGGCCCAGCATCTCTTTGGCATGCTTGACCGTGGTCTCCGTCATCTTGCTGCCGCCCAGCATCCGGGCGATCTCCTCGACCCGCCGCCCGTCGTCCAGCCGCGCTACCTGGGTGATGGTGCGGCCCTTCCTGGCCTCCTTGCTGACCTGGTAGTGGGCCTGCGCCAGGCTGGCGATCTGAGGCAGGTGGGTGATGCACAGCACCTGGCGCGCTCGGCCGATCTCCGTGAGTTTCCGGCCGACGGCCTCGGCCACCCGGCCGCCGATCCCGGCATCGATCTCGTCGAACACCAGCACCGCCACCGCGTCGGCCTCGGCCAGGATCGACTTGATGGCCAGCATCACCCGCGAGATCTCGCCGCCCGAGGCGATCCGCGCCAGGGCCTTGGGCTGCTCGCCGGGGTTGGGCGCGATCAGGAAGCGCACGGCGTCGATGCCCGTGGCGTCGGTCCTCACCGGCTTGCCCTTGACCCTGACCGGGCCTTCGGGGTCGTCGGCCGTGGCGGCCTCGACGGCGAACTTGGCCTTCTCCATGCCCAGGTCCTTGAGCTCGGCCTCGACCGCCCTGGCCATTGTGCCCGCGGCCTGCGCCCGCTTGCCCGACAGCTCCACCGCCGCCTCCTCCAGCGCCCGCCGCGCCTGCTCGAGCTGCGTGCGCAGCGCGGCGATCTGCTCCTCGCCGTGCTCGACCGAGTCGACCTCCCGCTTGATCCTGGCCAGGTGGTCCAGCACCGCCTGCAGCGACCCGGTCTTCGACCCGTATTTCTTCTTCAGCGTGCGGACCAGGTCCAGCCGGTCGCGGATCTCCTCCAGCCGCTTGGGGTCGAACGACAGGCCGTCGCGGTAGCGCCGCAGTCCGCGGGCCGCCTCGTCCAGCTGCGACGCGGCCTCGCCGATGGACGTCCTGATATCGGCGATGCGCCCGTCGATCGCCTCGATGCCCTCGACCGACCGCCCGATCCCGCCCAGCCGCTCGGTGACCGCGCCCTCGCCATCGTACAGCAGCGCGTAGGCCTCGCTGGCCAGCGCGAACAGCTTCTCCGAGTTCTCCAGTACTGTGCGTTCTTTTTCGAGTTCCTCTTCCTCACCGACGATCAGCGCGGCCGCCTCGATCTCCCTGATCTGGAACTGGTAGAGGTCCAGTTTCTCCCTGGTTAGCTGTTCCCGGTTGATCAGGTCGTGCAGCTCTTGATCAATGGCCCGGTGCCGCGCGTACCGCTCACCGACCTCCTGGCGCAGGGGCAGCAGCTTGCCGAAGCCGTCCAGGTAGTCGAGGTGGCTGGCCTCGTGGAGCAGCGACTGGTGCTGGTGCTGGCCGTGCATGTCCAGGATGGCGTCGCCGAAGCGCTTGAGCGCGGCCTGCGGCACCGGGCTGTCGCCGATGAAGGCCCGGCTCTTGCCGCCGGCCTGGACCTCGCGCCGCACGATCAGCGGGTCGGCCGCATGCTCGACCCCCAGCTCGCGCAACAAGTCCTCGATCGCCCGGTTGCCGGCGGTCCGGAAGCAGGCCTCGACCACGGCCTGCTTGGCGCCGCTGCGCACGCTGTCGCTGTCGGCGCGCTCGCCCAGCGCCAGCCCCAGCGCGCCGATCAGGATCGACTTGCCCGCGCCGGTCTCGCCGGTGAGGATGTTGAGGCCGGCCGCGAACTCGACCTCCAGCGCCTCGATCAGCGCGTAGTCCTTGACGGTCAGTTTGGTCAGCATAACGAAGATGGCAGAGACAGGATTGACATGATTGCTTGATTACATGACTGGCGTATGGTCGCCCTGAGAAGTCTCACGTGCCTTGCAGATTGCAGGGTCATCCTTCAGAATATTTGAAGGGATAAAAAGATTTTATGTATTCGTGTCATTCCGCGCCAGCGGGGATCCAGCGGTCGATTATTTTACTTTCACCATTTTCGTTATCATCGTTTTACCATTCGCGCACAGCCGGCAGAAATACACGCCCGCCGGCAATTGCCGCCCCGCGTCGCTCCTGCCGTTCCAGCGCGCCTCGTGCGTCCCGGCCTGCTGCGGCCCGCTGGCCAGCGTCCGCACCTGTTGTCCCGCGACATTGTAAACAATCAGAGTGACAGTACTGGCCGTCGACAACTGATAGCTGATGGCCGTGCCCGTGGCGAACGGATTGGGCCGATTGAAACCCAGTGCATTGGCGATTCGCACTTCATCATTTGTGATCCGCCCGGCCCCGGTCGGGCCGGAATACTGGAACACCTGTAGGCCGTGCGACAGGTAGGACACATAGGCATTGCTGTTCGATATGGAAACGCCGTTGGCGACGGTGTACCAGTCGCTGGTGCCGTAGGTTCGGTATTGATAATGCCCCGCTTCAACCGGGTGCGCCGGATCGGCGATGTCCACGACCCGCACGCCGAACGTATCGTAGGCCACGTAGGCCAGGTTCCCATCAAGCGCCACGGCTTGCGCGCCCCCGAATGATCCGAGGCCCAGGCTCCACGAACCGGTTTCGACGGGACTTGCCGGGTTCGCCACGTTGATCACCCGCAGCCCGCCGTTGCCGTCGGCCACGTAGGCGAAGGTGTCGCGCACCGCCACATCCGAGGCCGTGCCCGGCGTGTCGTCGAAGCCCAGTTCGGCCGGATGGGCCGGATCGCTGAGGTCAACGATCCGCAGGCCGGCGCTGCCGGCCGCTACGTAGCCACGGTCGCCCTCGATCGTGATGTCGCCGGCGCTGGCCGCGGTCTTCAGCTTGCCCGCGATGTAGGGATCGCGGGCGTCGGCGACATTGATGACGTACAGGGTGTCCTGGGCATAGTAGACGAACGAATCGCGCAGCGCCAGCCCTCCCGTGAAGCCGGGGATCCTGACGCTGTCGACCGTTATCGGGGCGGCGGGATCCGCGATATCGATGATGCGCAGGCCCAGCTGCGCCTCGGCCGCGAACGCCAGCGTATCCCGCACGACGATCTTGGTGTACCCGCCGTGGGCCGAGGGGAAATACCCGACCTGCCGGGGGCGCGACGAGTCCGCCAGGTCGAACACGTGCATCCCGTCGCTGGGGAAATATCCCCGGGTGTCGGCGATGGCGCCCTTGCCGTAGATGGCCGGCGCGCTGCAATGCCCGGCCTCCGCCGGGTTGGCGGGGTCGGCCACGCTGACGATGCGCAGCCCGCCCTGGTCGTCGCCCAGGTACAGGGTGCTCCCCTCGAGAAACACGTCGCGCGAATAGTACACGGACGGATAATTCTTGATCAGCGTGACCGCATCCGGATTGGCGACGTTGTAGAACAGATAGCCGCTGAAACCAGCCATATTGGGCGTATACAGGATCGTATCGGCGATCGCCATCTTGCCGTTGCCGCCGCTGACCGGCGTATTGCCGCGGATCGACATGTTCGCCGGGTCGCTGATGTCGATGATGGGCGTGAAACTCACGGCATACAGGAATCGCCCGGCGGCGACGACCGATCCCGCGCCGAAACTCCCGCCGACCGAGTCCACGATCATTGGGTTGGCGGGATCCGCGATGTTCAGCGAGATGATCCATGATTGCGTGGCCGTTGTCCGGACCGAGATGAAAAGGAAGGTGTCCTGGCGGGCGATGCCCCA
>DATJQG010000379.1:0-5442 GCA_035506015.1 Candidatus Edwardsiibacteriota bacterium | reverse complement strand
CGCGGGAATCTCTTTCATCGTTTTCCGCTTGTTAGTCACCGGTTTTCCGCCGACAAATTGCCAGAGGTATGTGTCGAGCGAGCCGAATTCCTTCTGCACTTCAAGGCAGGCTTGGGCGTTCGTGATCGCCGCTTTGATCTTTAAACGGTTGCGGATGATGCCCTCGTTCTGCAGTAACTCGCGGACCTTCTTCTCATCATACCGCGCGACCTTGGCCGCGTCGAAATTATCGAACGCCTTGCGGTAATTGTCCCGCTTTTTCAGCACGGTCAGCCAGCTGAGGCCCGCCTGCGCGCCCTCCAGCACCAGCATCTCGAACAGCCTGCGGTCGTCGTGCACCGGCACGCCCCACTCGCGGTCGTGGTACGCCAGGTAGAGCGGGTCGTTGGTGGACCAGCCGCAGCGGATCTTTGCGTGCTTCATGAAGTATGGTCTTTTCGTCTTCGCGTCCTGTAGTCTGGTCGGCCAGCCAGATCCTTCGGATAGTCAGGCGGGAAGAGCGTCTCAGGATGACGAGACCCTCGTGAACGCTAACAAATGCATTCTTTGCGTCTTGGTGCCGTTGTGATGAACAGCATCAATCCGCGCTGATGGTCAGCGGCTGGACGCCCCAGATGTCGCGGGCGTACTCGGCGATGGCGCGGTCGCTGGAGAACTTGCCCATGTGGGCCACGTTGGCGATCGACTTCCTGGTCCATTGCTCGCGGTCGCCGTAGGTGGCGTCGACCAGGTCCTGGCACTTCATGTAGTCCTCGAAATCGGCCATCACCATGTAATGGTCGCCGTGGTTCAGCAGGTAGTCGACCACGGGCTGGAACAGCCCCGGCTCCCCCGGGCAGAAGACGTTGGCCCCGATCATGTCCACCACCTTCCTGAGCTCGGGGTCGCGCTCGTAGTACGAGCGCGGCTGGTAGCCGCCGGCCCGCAGCGCCAGCACCTGCTCGGCGGTCCGGCCGAAGATGAAGATGTTGTCCGGGCCGACCTCTTCGCTGATCTCGACGTTGGCGCCGTCCAGCGTGCCGATGGTCAGCGCCCCGTTGAGCGCGAACTTCATGTTGCCGGTGCCCGAGGCCTCCATCCCGGCGGTGGAGATCTGCTGCGACAGGTCGGCGGCCGGCATCACCAGCTCGGCCAGGGACACGCCGTAGTTGGCCAGGAACACCACCTTGAGGTTGGCGCCGACGGCGGGGTCGTTGTTGACCACGTCGGCCACCGCGTTGATCAGCCGGATGATCAGCTTGGCCATGAAGTAGCTGGGCGCGGCCTTGCCGGCGAAGATCACGGTGCGGCGGACGTGCTCGCCCTGGGGGTCGGCCACGATCCGGTTGTAGCGGGCGATCACGCTCAGCACGTTGAGCAGCTGGCGCTTGTACTCGTGGATCCGCTTGACCTGGCAGTCGAACATCGAGTCCACCGTCAGCTCCAGGCGCTGGCTCTTGCGGATGTACTCGGCCAGCCGGATCTTGTTGGAGCGCTTGACCACCTGCCACTTCTCGCGGAACAGCGCGTCGTCGGCCAGCGGCGCCAAAGCCCGCAGCTGCGCCAGGTCCTTGACCCAGCCCGTCCCCAGCTTCTTGGTGACCAGCGCGGACAGCTCGGGGTTGCAGGCCTTGAGCCAGCGGCGGTGGTCGATGCCGTTGGTCTTGTTGTTGAACTTGCCGGGGAAGTGGGCGTCGAACTCGGGGAAGACCTTGGTGCGCAGGATCGAGGTGTGCAGCGCCGCCACGCCGTTGACCGAGCTGCTGCCCACGATCGCCAGGTGCGCCATCCGCACCTGGGGGTCGTCGCCCTCGGTGATGATGGTCATGGCGTGGAGCTTGGCGCCGTCGCCGGGGTAGCGCTGGCTGACCTCGGTCAAAAAGCGGCGGTTGATCTCGCGGATGATCTGCATGTGGCGCGGCAGCAGGTGCTCCAGCATCCCCACCGGCCAGTGCTCCAGCGCCTCGGGCATCACGGTGTGGTTGGTGTAGCCGAACACCTTGGCGACGATGGCCCAGGCCGCCTCCCACTCCAGGCCCTCGTCCATCAGCAGCCGCATCAGCTCGGGGATGGCGATGGCCGGGTGGGTGTCGTTGAGCTGGAAGAAGGTCTTGGCGGCGAACTGGGAAAAGTCGTCGTGGGTCTTGCGGTAGCGCCGGATGGCGTCCTGCAGCGTGGCCGAGACGAAGAAGTACTCCTGCTTCAGCCGCAGCTCGCGGCCCTTGTAGAAGTTGTCGCTGGGGTACAGGACGCGGGTGATGTTCTCGTTCTGGTTCTTGTTCTCCACCGCGGCCACGTAGTCGCCGCTGTTGAAGTAGGTGAGGTCGAACTCGCGGGTGGCCTTGGCCGACCACAGCCGCAGGGTGTTGACCGTGTTGTTGCCGAAGCCCGGCACCGGGATGTCGTAGGCCATCGCCAGCACGTCCTGGGTGTCCACCCAGTCGAACTTGGGGCGGCCGTCGGGCCAGGCCGACTGCTCGATCCGCCCGTTGTAGCGCACCGTGTACAGGAACTCGGGCCGCGGCAGCTCCCAGGGGTTGCCGTAGCGCAGCCAGTTGTCGGGCGTCTCCACCTGCTGGCCGTTGACGATCCGCTGGAAGAAGATGCCGTAGTCGTAGCGGATGCCGTAGCCGTAGGCCGGCAGGCCCTGCGTGGCCATCGAGTTCATGAAGCAGGCCGCCAGCCGCCCCAGGCCGCCGTTGCCCAGCCCGGCGTCCCACTCCTGCCACTCCATCTGCTCCAGGTCCAGGCCCAGCTCGTCCATGGCGTCCTGGCAGGCCTCCTCCATCTGCAGGTTGAGCAGGTTGTTGTGCAGCAGCCGGCCGATCAGGAACTCCATCGACAGGTAGTAGACCCGCTTGGCCTCGCTCTTGTAGTAGGTCTGCTGGGTGTTGATCCAGCGGGCCACCAGCCGGTCGCGCACGGTCAGCGCCAGCGCGTAGAAGTAGTCGCGCAGCGTGGCCGAGTACTTGTCCTTGGCGATGGTGAAGGTCAGGTTGTCGGAGAACGACCGCTTGACCGCGTTCTTGTCCATGCCCTGGCGGGCGATGGTCAAGGAGGTCCCGTTTTTACCGTTTTCAGGCATCGTATCTCAACGTAGCGTTGTACCGATCCGTTTGAAATCCCGGGAAAAATAGACATAGAGCGGTTTCCCGACCACCGCTGACCGGGGCACCGGTCCGAGGAAACGCGAATCGTACGAGTCATCCCTGTTGTCGCCCATCATGAACAGGCAGTTCTCGGGGACGACCACCGGGCCGAAATTATCCCGGGCCCAATATACTTGCGTGAATCTTCCATGTTCCCAGGACCCTCGCGGGCTGGCGTCCATAAGGGCATCATGCGGTAATGGTATCTCGGTTATGTCACTATGCTGCGTGAATGGCTCCACTGTTTGTTTTCCGTTTATCCATAATTGCTTGTGCCGGATTTCCACCGTATCATGGCCCAGGGCGATACATCGTTTCACCAGGGTCTTGCCATCATAAGGCGAGCGGAACACTAAAATATCATTCCGGCGAATATTCTCCCCAATGTGTTTTGCGACCATGAAGCGGTCGTCCTTCTCGATGGTCGGCGCCATGCTCGCCGTCGGGGCGCTGAACATCTCATATGCGAAGGCCCGCACCATCCAACCATTTGCCAGGCTGAGGGTACCCGCAAGTATCACGAATGCCGCATAGTACCCGACCCTGTTGCACGGGCGCGGCGCGAATTCGCCAGCTTTGGTTGCTGACCGGTACGCGTCGATCGCGAACGACAGATTAAAGGCTGCGTTTAGGCAATAGGTGCTCAGCAATCCCGGATACGTGGCTACCAACAGGCGCCCATCGACCGCGATCAGGATTTCTGCCGCGATCATGATGATCAGCGACATTGTCCATTGCCCGTTGTACAACTGCCCCAGTCCCGGCGCCAGCAGCGACAGCAGTGCCGCTAATAACGGTTTGCGTTTCTTGATGACCGGATCGCTCATAATAGACATGGTAAAAGGTCACCCGGCCGTTGTTTCTTTCCCGAACAGCGCGTCCTCGATGTTGTAGGTGCCCAGCGACGGCGCGTTCATGAACCCGTGCCAGGCCGCCTCGGCGTACTTGCCGCTCTCCAGCACGTAGAACAGCCACTGGTCCACGTAGCGCGGGTCCTCCTGCACGAAGCCCGAGCCGATGTGCTCCAGCCACTCCATGTTGAAACGCTCGTGGGCCCCCACCGGCGGCGCGATGATGATCGGGAACCCCAGCGCGGTGTAGAACGACATCTCCGAGGGCTTGGTCCACAGGATGTCGGTGTGGTGCAGCTCGCGGTTCAGCTGCTGGAAGTAGGCCCGCTTGTCCAGCGCGTAGATGATCCTGACGCCCGAGCCGGCGGCGTCGGGGTCCAGGCCCAGCGCTTTCAGCTCCTGCTTGAAGTAGGCGGCCACGTCCAGCCGGGTGCCGGCCACCAGGTGCAGGACGATCTTGCCCTGCTCGATCTTCTTCTGCAGCGATTTGGCGATGGTGATGCCGATGTCCAGCTGGGCGCCGGCCCCGCCGATCATGAAGCTCAGGGTTAGCGGACGCTTGCAGGCCGCGCAGGACGCGCCCAGGTACTTGCGGATCACCTCGTCGTAGGCGTCGATGAACTTATGGTTGGGGTCCAGCACCGCCAGCCGCTCGGCCAGGTCGCGCTTCAGCACCTCGCGGTCGCGCGTGCCGGTGTCCTCGCGCGGCAGCGGGAACCCGGTGAAGACGATCCGCGACTCCGGCACGCCGTACTGGGCCAGCCGCATGGTGGCGTGGCGCGACGGCGTCAGGTAGGTCAACCGGGTCTGCTGCGGCCGGTCGATGGCCCACACCCGGTTGATGTCGGTGTCGGTGACCACGCAGTAGGCGTTGTCCAGCCCCAGGTAGTCCGCGGCCAGCGCCGGGATGAAGTGGGTGGCGATGAACGGCAGCCGCTCCTTGCGGACGTACTCGATCAGCCCCCGGCACAGCCCCAGTTTGGTGATCATGTGCTTGGTCTGCATCACCGTCATGTTGGGCCGGGCGTCGACCTTGAAGGGGTAGAACGGCGCGATCGACTGCAGCCGGTCGTAGGCCCCGAAGATGAACGGCCCGATGCCCGGGATCGACTTCAGCCGCGACACCGTCTCGTAGCCGATGCGGGTCCAGTACCAGATGCGGCGCTCCCGGTCCGACACCATCTGGTCGTTGTTGGCGGTGATCACCCGCTCGTTGGCGATCTCATTGAGGGGGTAGGCCGCCCGCTGGTGGCCGTAGCCCATGTCCACCGAGACTACCCAGGCCCGCTTTTTTTCTGATGTTGCTGGCATGGCGCCCTATCGCATTCTAATGTGGCAGTTGGTAATTTTACTATACCATGGGATTTTGTGCAACGGCGAAATGACCGGCCGGCTGGTCATTTCACGGTGTACTGGTAGATGTCACCATAGGAATAGAACAACCTCCCGGACAGGTAATCCCT
>DATJQG010000378.1:0-2905 GCA_035506015.1 Candidatus Edwardsiibacteriota bacterium | reverse complement strand
TCGGCCACGGCCAGGGCCTTCGGCCCAGTAATGCGCACCACGGCCAGCGCGGCCGGCCCGGCCGCGGTGGAAATGGCGACGATGGTGTCTTTAAGATCAAGCATGAATTCTGCGAATGCCGTTAAGTCGATAAAACAAGCTTACCACTAACTTGCGGATAAAATCAAGGCAAAACAGACGCCCTCTCGTGCGAGAGGGCGTCTGTGCGTGATATGCCCCTCTCCGCATCGGAGAGGGGTATGGTTTTCTTACCGGTGCCGCTTCTTGGCGCGCGGCGCGAAGATCTTCTCGGCGTCGGTCAGCGGCTTCTCCACCGGCCGGGGCGCGGGGTTCGCGGGCTTGACCAGCGGCTTGGGCGCGGGACGGCGGGCGCGGTCGTTGAACTTCCGTTCGACCGGCACCGCGGCCGGCGCGGGACGGGGCGCGGCCGGTTGGACCGGGCGCGGCGCCGCGTTCTGCGGCCGGGGCTGCTGGGGCTGTTGCGGCCTGGGGCCGGATTGGACTGGCCGCGGTCCGGACTGGGACGGACGGGGGCCGTCCCGGCGGGGGCCGCCCGGGCGCGGGCCGTCGCGGCGGGGACCGCCGGGCCGCGGGCCGTCGCGGCGCGGGCCCCGCTGGTCGGGACGGGGACCGTCGTGGCGCTGGTCCGGGCCGTTGTCCGGATGCAGGCGCTCCTCGCGCTCGGCTTTGTCGGCCTCGGGCGACGAGGTGGCGCCCTTGGGCGCGATGATCACCTTGCGGCGGTCGCCCTTGCCCACGGCGAAGGTGCGGACGTCGGGGTGGTTCTGCAGCGCCTGGTGGACCATCTTGCGCTGGTGCGAGGGCATCGGCTCCAGCGCCTGCTCCTTGCCGGTCTCCTTGACCCGGGCCGCGATGTCCAGCGCCCGCACCTTGAGGTTCTCGCTCTGGTCCTGGCGGAAGCCGCCGATGTCCAGCTGGATGTCCTGCTCGGACTCGCGGAAGATCTTGTTGATCAGGTACTCCATGGCCTCCAGCGCCGCGCCGCGGCGGTCCTTGAGGTACTTCTCGCCCAGCTCGGACTCGATCGAGACCTGCAGGGTCTCGCCCTCCTCGCGGAAATTGGTGACCGCGCCCGGCATCTCCATCTTGTCCAGGATGGCCTCGACCAGGCCGCGGATCCGCGGCTGCGACATCACGCGCAATCTGACCTTGGCCGGTTTCTTGCCGATCAGCCCCAGGAACCCGGGCGAGCCCAGGCTGATGATCTCGACCTGGACCTCCTCGCGGGCGGCCTTGAGCTGGGCCAGCCCCTTTTCGATCGCTTCCTCGACGGTCTTGCCTTCTTTTTCGATGACGATGTTCATGTCCTGAATTCTCTTGCGTGAATGGGTTGTGCGTTGCGTCGCGCCAGGCCTGCGCCCGCGCGGACCGTTAGTCCGCCAGGGGCTTGACGCGGGTTTGGATCACGTACTGCTCGCCGATCGACAGGATGTTGTTGACCAGCCAGTAGAGGTTGAGGCCGGCGGGCAGGCTGGAGAAGATGAACACCATCATCGCCGGCATCATGTAGGTCATGGCCTTCATCTTGGGGTCCACCGGGTTCATCCGCTGCTGGAAGAACATGGCGATGCCCATCAGGATGCTCAGCACATAGTAGGGGTCCTTCACCGCCAGGTCGGTGATCCAGAAGGCGAAGCCGGCCTGGCGCAGCTCGATGGTGTTGGCCAGCACGCTGTACAGCGCGAAGAAGATCGGCATCTGGATCAGGAACGGCAGGCAGCCGGCGAACGGGTTGACGCCGTGCTTCTTGTAGAGGGCCATGGTCTCCTGGTTCATCCGGCCGGGGTCGTTCTTCCACTGGTCCTGGATCTTCTTCAGCATCGGCTGGATCTGCTGCATGTGCCGCATCGACTTCAGGCCCTGGTAGGTCAGCGGGAAGAACACCAGCTTCATCAGCACCGAGAAGATGATGATCACCAGCCCGTAGTTGGCCACCGCCGTGTGCATCGCCAGCAGCAGCCACAGGATGGCGCGGGAGATCGGCTGGATCCAGCGGTAGCCGGTGTCGGCGACCCGCTCCAGGTCGGGGTCCACCGCCTTCAGCATGGCGTGGGCGATCGGCCCGATGTAGACCTTGAACCGGTCGGCGGTGGCGTGCGCGGCGGGCAGCGACAGCGTGGTGGTGATCTGCTCGCTGCCGGCGGCCAGCCCCTGCTTGACGGACACGGCCGTGCCGGATTCCGGCACGATCGCGGCCACGAAATACTTGGTGCGCACGCCCGAGAAGCTGATGGTGCCGTCGATCGACTGCTGCTCCTTGGCCAGCTTCCCCAGCTTGTCGACCGCGTACTCCTTGCCCATCAGCGCCACGGCCGCGAACTCGCGCAGGTCGAGCTTCTTGTCCTTTTCCGTGCTGTTCAGCCCGCAGTCCCAGCCGATGGTGTAGTGCGACCCCAGGTCGACGTTTTCCGGCACTCGCAGTCCGACCTCGAGGTCGAACCCGGGCTGGTCGGCCAGCGCGGTGAACCGCTTGGTGACGGTGATGCCGTTGGCCAGCGTGGCGCTGAAGGCGACCGACCGCTCGGACTGCCCGGTTACCGCGAACACCACGGGCTGCAGGTCGACCGGCCGTCCGGACACGGTCAGACCGCACCCCAGCGCCCGGCCGTCCGCGGGGATCAGCTGCACCGGCTGTTTGTCCGCGCCCAGGTAATCGCGCAGCGTGTAGCTGGCCAGGGTGGCGCCCTGGCTGCTGAACACCGCCGCGAACCCCTTGCCGCTGACGCTGACCAGTTTGACCGGGATCGCCGCCTGCCGCTCGGCCCTGGCGGGCCTCGCGCCCGCGGCTTCTGGTCCGGTCGCCGGCGCAGCCTGCGCGATCGCCGGCGCTGCCTGTGCCGTATCGGCCTGCGGGGGTCTTTGCACCGGCGCCGGCGGCTTGGGC
>DATJQG010000377.1:0-3215 GCA_035506015.1 Candidatus Edwardsiibacteriota bacterium | reverse complement strand
TCTTGCCGCGCTCCATCACGTCGAACGCGTCCGTCATGAACAGCTCGGTCCGCAGCCGGTCCGACAGCGCCGACACCTCGCTCTCCGGCACGCCCTTCGGCTCCAGATCAAGGATGGCCACTGACGTCCGCTTGGTCGCTTTCTGCGCCCAAGCCAGGTCGGTGGCCACCGGGGACAAAATGACGATGCATGCCATGAACATCGACACGATCTTCATAGACACCTCCCGCTTGAAGGGTTTTCAGGGATATATGCTGTGCGGATGCTCTGTGGATTTGGTGCGCAAGTTGTCATTATCATATTACTCCATCCCATTCAACGGTGTCAACTCGATTCGCAAAATATTTCACCCAGTTCCGCCGCGGCCGCTCGTGAAATCGGCCTTCCGGTCGTTCGGGCCGCCCCGGCCGGTGGTGCTGCTGCCCGTGAAGAAGCTTCTGATTCAAGCTTCTTCGCCGGCATCACCCGGGACAGCTTCCGGGTCGGGTCAAGAGGCCGTGATCGGCGGACGCAACAGTCGATATTTTTGCAAATAATATGCCCGCATTAAACCTTTTAGATATAATATCGCAACTTGTTGTATATCTGATGGTTATGATGACCAATTGTTGTCCTGATACAAATATCATACCATGGGAATATTATAAAAAAATGCAACAAGATACATCTTATTGCACGAAAGGACCACCGTTCAGTTCAGGACCGTTCGGCCTCGATCAGGAGGTATTTTCCCATACACCTTGACCCTGGAACGACCGAGAGCGGCCATTCGCCGGCCAGCATCGCCGGTACAGCCAGCGGCCAGCGTGCCGTAGCCCGGTCGGCCAGCGGCTCGAACCGCCACACCCAGTAGAAGATCCCGCGCCGCCGCTTGATGGCGAAGCCCTGGTCGCGCAGTTCGTCCAGCAACGCGGAGAGCGGGCCGAACTTGCCGAATTTCCTGATCGCCCACTCGCGCCGGTGCGTCTGCTCGTCCAGGTATTTGACCCGCGCGGGATCGGACATCCCGGCCAGGCATTTGAACCAGTCGGCCACCGGCACGGTGATCAGCAGCGTCCCGCCCGGCTTCAGCACCCGGCGGGCCTCGGCCAGCGCGGCCGGGACGTCGGCCACGTGCTCCAGCACCTCGGACGCCACCACCAGGTCGGCGTAGGCCGGACGCAGCGGGAGGCTCGCGCAGTCGCCCAGCAGGGCGTCCAGGCCGCGCCCGCGCACGCGGCCCAGCGCCACGGCCGAGAAATCCAGACCGAGCAGCGCGGCGTCCGGCAGCTCCTGGCGCAGCCGCTCCAGCGCCACGCCGTCGCCGCAGCCCAGGTCCAGCACGGTTCGCGGTCGCAGCCGCCGGGCGGCGGCGGCCAGCCGCGACAGCCGCAGCCGGGGCGCGGCCTTGGCATAATATGAAAGAGCGGCATCGCCATCGGATGTCGCTATCCCGTCGTACAACTCGCGCTCGGACCTCATGGCGCCGCCGCGGTCAGCGCTGCCAGTGGAACCGGCTGGCCCCGTTCCTGCCGCCGCACCATACGTAGCCGCCGGCCGACCACACCGCCAGCACGGCCTCGTCCAGCAGGCCGTCGCCCTGGTGGTAGGTGCGCCAGGCGTTGGCCCGCTTGTCGTACTGCGCCAGCCCGGCGTCGCTGCCCACCCAGACGTACTGGCTGTCGGTGGCCAGCGCCAGGCTCTGGCCGGCGGCGTACTGGCCGGTGCGCGACCAGAACCGCCACTCGCCGCTGCGCTGGTTGCGGCCGGCCAGCCCGTCCGGGGCCAGCCACCACACCATCGAGTCGTCGGCCGCGACCCCGCGCAGCTCCCACCACACCTCGATCGGCGCGGCGTCGTCGTAGCGGCGCAGTTCCATGCTGTCGGCCTTGTCGATGATGAAGGCGCCGCGGCTGGTGGCCAGGTAGACCGACCGGGCGTCCTGGGCGATGGCGTTGACGATCACCGATGACAGCTGGTGCCAGCGGTTGACGGCCCGCTTGGCGCCGCGCAGGTAGAGCGCCGGGCCGTTGTCGGTGCCCACCCACAGGCTGTCGCCGGACAGCGACAGGCAGTTGACCCGCTCGTCCGGCAGGCCGTCGAACTCGGTGATGGTGCGGGCGTAATCGTCGCCCTGCGCCACCGCCACCACGCCGCCGCCGGTGCCGACGAACAGGTCCTGGTCGTCGAAGGCCAGCGCCCGGATGGCGACGGTGGCCAGGTCGAGGTTGAACAGCAGGTCCAGCTGCTGCCACTGGCCGCTGCGCTGGTCGAACATCGTGATCCCGCCCTGGCCGGCCAGCCCCAGCTGGGAGCCGCGGCCGTACAGCGCCAGCACGTCGGCGCTGGCCAGGAAGCCCTTGGTGACCTGCAGGCCCTGGCGGCTGACCCGGTCGTACCGCCACAGCCCCATGCCGGCGTAGGCGGCCCAGATGTATTCGGTGGCGGGCTCGAAGGCCACCGCGGTCAGCGGGTGCAGCAGCGCCCAGCGGTCCATCATCGTCGACGGCAGCAGGAAGCGCAATTGCGGGTCGTTCCGCACCAGCTGGGGGTCCGTGCCGTTGGCCCAGGTGAACGAGGCCTCCGGGCGGGCGCTGGGCGTGACCGCGCTGTTCCAGCGGTCGCAGAGGAAGATGCCGCGGTCGGTGCGGGCGGCGATGCTCTTGGCCTCGAACGCCAGCTGCCGGATGGCCCCCGGAAACTCGATCGCCGTGTACCAGATGCCCGAGATCGGGTGGTAGGGGTACAGCTTCTGGCCGGCGACGAAATAGATGTTGTTCTCGAAGGGGTCGAGCACGGTGAAGTCGGCGGCGAAGCTGGGCGACTGCAGCGGGAAGTCGAAATCCCACTGGTCGCGCAGTTTGTCGTAGCGCGCCCCGCCGCTGGCGCTGAAGGCGTAGACGTAGCGGGCGTCCGCGGCCAGCGTCCGGATGGTGCCCAGCGCGGTGCGGCCGCCGAAGCTGCGGAAGTGCTGCCAGTCCTGCAGGTCGGCGCTGGCGGTGCCGGCCGCGGCCCAACAGGCCAGCACGGCCGCGCACAGCAGCCGCCCGGCGGGCGATGACACGGCCCAGCCCGGCCGGGCTGGGCCGCAGGGACGGCGGTTCGGCATCGTCACTTGATCTCGTCGACGAACGCGGTACTGTGCCCGTCGCGCTTCAGCTGCAGCAGGATGTCGGTCTTGTCGACCGATTTCATGTAGGCCTCCTTGGGCTCGACCTGCTTCTTGTTGACGAACT
>DATJQG010000376.1:0-4663 GCA_035506015.1 Candidatus Edwardsiibacteriota bacterium | reverse complement strand
ACTGATGGTTACTCCGCCTTTTGCTCTTCCAGGGTGTAGGACTCGACGATGTCGCCGACCTTGATGTCGTTGAAGCTGTCCAGCCCCAGGCCGCACTCCATGCCGTTCTGCACCTCGCGCACGTCGTCCTTGAAGCGCTTGAGCGAGGCCAGCTTGCCGTTGAAGATCTCGACGTGGTCGCGCAGCAGCCGCACCTTGTGGCTGCGGGCGATGGTGCCCGAGGTCACCTGGCAGCCGGCGATGGTGCCCACGCCGGAGATCTTGTAGGTCTGGCGCACCTCGACCCGGGCCTGCACCACCTCCTTGATCACCGGGGCCAGCATGCCCTTCTGGGCCTTCTGCAGGTCCTCCAGCGCCTCGTAGATGATGTTGTACATCCGGATCTCGATGCCCTCGCGCTCGGCCAGCTCCCGGGCCCGCTCCTCGGGCCGGACGTGGAAGCCGATGATGATGGCCTGCGAGGCGATGGCCAGGTGGACGTCGCTCTCGGTGATGGCGCCCACGCCCTTGTGGATCACCGACAGCCTCAGCTGGTCGGTCGACAGCTTGTAGACCGCGTCGGAGATGGCCTCCACCGAGCCGCCGACGTCGCCCTTGACCACCAGCTTCAGCTCCTTGGCCTCGCCGTCCTTCATCTGGTCGTATAGCCCCTCCAGCGTCACCTGGCCGGCCGGCCGCGAGTCCTGCTCGCGCTTCAGCTGCTGCCGCTTGGCCGCCAGCTCCCGCGCCGCCGACTCGGACTCCATCACCTGGAAGGTGTCGCCGGCCATCGGCGCGCCGTCGAAGCCCTGCACCAGCACCGCGGTCGAGGGGCCGGCCGCCTTGACCAGGCCGCCCCGCTCGTCGTACATGGCCCGGATCCTGCCGTAGTGCAGGCCGGCCACGAACGGCTGGCCCTTCTCCATCGTGCCCTGCTCGACCAGCACGGTGGCCAGGATGCCCTTGCCCTTGTCCAGCCGCGACTCCACCACCGCGCCCTTGGCCATGGCCGTGGGATCGGCCTTCAGCTCCATCACCTCGGCCTGCAGCAGCACCATCTCCAGCAGCTTGTCGACGTTGGCGCCGGTCTTGGCGGAGAGCTCGACCATGATGGTCTTGCCGCCCCACTCCTCGGGATTGAGCCCCTTCTTGGACAGCTCCTGCTTGACCCGCATCGGGTCGGCGCCGGGCAGGTCCATCTTGTTGATGGCCACGATGATCGGCACCTTGGCGGCCTGGGCGTGGTCGATGGCCTCCTCGGTCTGGGGCATCATGCCCTCGGTGGCGGCCACCACCAGGATCACGATGTCGGTGACCCGCGCGCCGCGGGCCCGCATCGCCGTGAAGGCCTCGTGGCCCGGCGTGTCCAGGAACGTGATGCGCTGGCCCTTGATCGTGACCTCGTAGGCGCCGATGTGCTGGGTGATGCCGCCGAACTCGCCGTCCGCCACCTTGGTCTTGCGGATGCGGTCCAGCAGCGAAGTCTTGCCGTGGTCGACGTGGCCCATCACCGTCACCACCGGCGGCCGGGACTGCAGGTTCTGCGGCTGGGGCGCTTCCTCGGCCTTCTCCGGCTCGGCCTCGAACTCCTCCATCTCCTCCACCGCGTAGCCGAACTCGTCGGCGATGGTGGCCAGCGTGTCCAGGTCCAGCCGCTGGTTGATGGTGACCATCAGCCCCAGGCCCATGGCCTTGGCGATCACCTCCGAGGGCTTGACGTCCAGGGCCTGCGCCAGGTCGCTGATCGACGAGTACTCGGGCAGCCGGATCAGCTTCTCGTCGGCGGCCGGGGCCTCCTCCTCCTTGTCCTTGTGGTAGGTGCGCCGCGCCTTGCCGCGCTCGATGGCGGCCATGGTCTGCTTGACCGTGGCGGCCACCACGGCCTGGTCGATCACCGGCCGCTTGTCCTTGCGCCGCTTCTTGCGCTTGCGGCGGTTGCCGCCCCGGGAATCGTCCTCGGCCATCGGCTTGCGGGGCGCCTGCTGCGGCTCGGCCGGGCGCGGCGGCAGCACGGCCTGCGGGTAGGGCTTGGTCAGCTCCTCGGGGTACTGGATGGTGCTGACCACCACCGGGGCCGGCTCGGGCACCACGGCCTTGGCCTCGGCCTTGGCCGCCTCGACGACCTTCTCCTGGATGATCTTCTTCTGTTCCTGCTCCTTCTTGACGGCCTGCTTGTCGGCCTCCATCTTGTCCTTGGCGGCCTGGATCATCTCCTCGGTGACCGTGCTCATCCGGTTCTTGACCGCGTAATTGAGCTCCTTCAGCAGCCCCAGCAGGGCGTCGGCCGACATCTTCATTTCCTTGGCGGCCTCGAACGCCTTCATCGTCTTTACGGGCTCGGCGGCCTCGGCCTTCTTGGCGGCGGCCTTCTTGGCGGGCACCTTGGGTTTGGCCGGCGCCTTGGCCGGCGCAGCCGGTTTCCCCGGTGTTGCCGGCTTGGATGCAGCGGCCGGCTTGGCGGCCTTATGTTCCGCGGCGTCCAACGTCCCGGCGGCGTCCTGGTCGGTCCTGGTCTTCTTCTTCTCTGTCAAGCGCCCGTTACTCCTTCTCCTTGTCGTCCTGGCCGTCCGTGGCCGCGTCGCCTGCCGCCGCCGGCTCCTGCTCGTCCTGGCCGGCCGGCTCCTCGACCGCCAGCTGCTCCTCGGCGTCGGGGCCGCCCAGCGGTTCCGGTTCCGCCTCGGCCGGCGGGGCCTCGGCCGCCGCGGCCGCGGGCGCCTCCTCGGCGGGCTGCTCGGCCTTGGCCTTCTCCCGCGGCTGGTCCAGCAGCTTCATCAGCTGCGAGTCCTTGATCTCGATGGCCTGGGCCAGCACCTTCTCGGCCGTCTTGTCGCCGATGCCCGGGAGCTCGGTCAGCTTCTCCTGGCCGGCCTCGATCACCTTGCCCAGCGTGTCCAGCCCGGCCTCGGCCAGCTTGGCCTTGATCTTGTCGGACACGTCCAGCGCCTCCAGCGTCAGCTGGGCGTCGATCGCCGCCAGCCGGCTCTGGTACTCGGTCTCGTTGATGACGTTGATCCGCCAGCCGGTGAGCTTGGAGGCCAGCCGCACGTTCTCGCCCTTCTTGCCGATGGCCTTGGAGTTCATCAGGTCGGGGCAGATCACCAGCATCTTCTTCTCGTCCTCGTCGGCGAAGGCCTCCAGGTCCTTGGCCGGGGACAGCGCCCGCACCACGAAGGTGGCCGGGTCGGGCGACCAGAAGATGATGTCGATCTTCTCGCCCGACAGCTCGCGCACCACCGCCTGCACCCGCACGCCCTTGACGCCCACGCAGGCGCCGACCGCGTCGATCTTGGGGTCCTTGGTGTAGACCGCCACCTTGGCGCGCTCACCGGCGTCGCGGGCCACGGCCCTGATCTCAACCAGCCCGTCGCGGATCTCCGGCACCTCCTGGAAGAACAGCTTCTTGAGGAAGTCGGGGTGGGTGCGCGACAGGATCACCTGCGGCCCCTTGATGGTCTTGATCACGTCGATCACGCAGGCCCGGATGGTGCGGCCCTGCTGGTAGCGCTCGGCGTGGATCTGCTCGCGGAACGGCATCACGGCCTCGGTCCGGCCCAGGTTGACCAGGATGTCGCCGCGGTTGATCTGCTGCACCGTGCCGGTGATGATCTCGCCCAGCTGCGACGAGTAGTCCGAGAACACCTGCTCGCGCTCGGCCTCGCGCACCCGCTGGAACAGGATCTGCTTGGTCTGCTGGATCGCCAGCCGGCCGAACTCCTCGAACGGGATGATCACCTCCACCTCGTCGCCGGGCTGGGGATCGTCGATGTAGTCGGCGGCGTCGGCCGCGGTGATCTGCAGCGCCGGGTCCTCCACGGTCTCGACCACGGTGCGGCGGGCGAAGATGCCGATCTCGCCGCTCTCGTCCTCGACGTCCACCGTGATGTTGTCGGCGGTGCCGAACTTCTTCTTGCAGGCCTGCAGCAGGCCCTGCTTCAGGGTCTCGATCACGAACTCCCGGGACAGGTTCTTCTGCCGGGCGATCTCGTTCAACGCGTCGATCACGTCAAGATTGGCCACGGTCGTTGCTCCTGTATTTCATGGGTCGCTGGATGGTTATTTCTTCTTCTTGCCCTTGATGATCTCCGGCACCAGCCGGGCGGTGCGCACCGCGGACAGCGGCACCCACAGGGACTCCGCGTCCGACAGCTGCAGCTGGACCATGCCCTGGCGGTCCCCGCCGATCCGGCCGGTGACGTCGTTGCGGCCGTCCACCGGCTGCGCCAGCACCAGGTGGGCCAGCCGGCCCCGGAAGCGGCGGTAGTCGTCCTCGCGCCGCAGCGGCCGGTCCAGGCCGGGCGAGGACACCTCCAGCCGGTAGCCGTGCGGGATGGGATCGGCGGCGTCCAGCCGCTCGGACAGCCGCTCCGAGGCCAGGGCGCAGTCGTCGATGCTGACGGCTGCGGCCGGCCGGTCGATCACGATCCGCAGCAGCCCGCCGCGGGGCTGGTACTCCAGGTCGAACAGCTCCAGCCCCAGCTCGGCCAGCACCGGCCGCGCCAGCTCGCCGATCCGGGCGGCGATGCCCTGCCCGGTGATGTCGTTGGTCCCGTCCATCGGTCGCCTCCGGCAAATAAAAGAGAGCGGGTTGGCACCCGCTCTCTCATCATCAAGTCGCTGTATTATACTAAAATCGGCCCCGGAAAGCAACTGTTTTCTTTTTTATTTGCTGATCCGGTCGATCACT
>DATJQG010000375.1:0-6210 GCA_035506015.1 Candidatus Edwardsiibacteriota bacterium | reverse complement strand
CGAACCAGGCGTTCTCCGGCACCTCGCCCAGCACGTCGCCGCCGGAGACCTGGTCGCCGGCCTTGACCTTGGGCGTGAACTTCCATTTCTTGGCGCGGTCCAGGCTGGGCACCTCGACGCCGCGGGCGATGAAGTCGCCCTTCTGCTGGCGGATGACGTCCAGCGGACGATGGATGCCGTCGTAGATCGACTCCAGCAGGCCCGGCCCCAGCTCGACCTTGAGCGGCTCGCCGGTGGTCTCGACCGGCTCGCCCACGAACAGGCCGGACGTGTCCTCGTAAACCTGGATGAAACAGGTGTCGCCGTCCAGGCGGATGATCTCGCCCACCAGCCCCAGCTTACCGACCTTGACGATGTCGTACATCCGGGCGCCCATCATCCCCTTGGCGATCACGGCCGGACCGGAAATCTTCTGGATCAAACCCTGCATGGCTGCTCCCAGTGTTGCTATCTAAATAAGATAATAATTACGATTTAAATGTCTGTATTTAGGTCATTTCAGCTTGACATAGAACCCGATGGCGTCCTTGACCAGCTTGTCTTCAGTTGTAGAACCGCACGCCGATCTCCAGCAGCCGGTCCTTGGGCCTGATTACCAGCTGGTCCAGCGCGTAGTAATTGGCGAACAGCATCAGCCCGGCATCACCCCGCCGGAAGTGGCTCTCCAGCCCGATCTGGTAGGTCTGGCGCAGCTTGCCGGCGCGCGACAGGTTGAGGTTGGCCACGGTGCGGGCGTCCACCACCCAGTCCAGCCGCTTGAACAGCGCCCAGCGGTTGGTTGATGTCGCTTCCCACCGGTAATCATGGCCGCCGCCGATGATCACTGGGTCCAGCAGACCAAAGATACGCTGGAAGAAGTAGCCAGCCCGGGCTTCCCAGCTGAACCGCGACGCGAAATCCCAGCGGCCCTGGTTGACCAGCCGCTTGCGGTACTCGATCGGCCGGGCGTTCTTGGCGCGGACGTCGACGTACCCCTTGTTCCAGTACTCGGTGACGCCGTCCCAGCTGTCGATCTCGTGGTGGCAGGTGTGGTCCAACCCCACCCGGACGTCGGCCCGGTCCAGCCGCAGCTCCAGCGCCGGGTCGATCACGTACCGCAGCTCGCGGGGGTCGAACATGATCGCCCCGTCCTGCCGCCCCATGGTGGTCCTGACGTACAGCCCCCACGACGAGTACCAGCGGCGGTGGTAGCTGGCCAGGATGAACTCCAGCTCGGCGTTGTTCTCGACGAAATAGCGCCGCCAGTCGTCGGCGTTCTTGTACATGCCGATGTAGTACAGGTCGCCCGCCAGATGGTATTCCGGCAGGAACTCGAAACGGTCGAGGATCGGCGTCAGCCAAGGGAGCCGCGGCTCGGCCGCGGCGGAATCCTGGGCCAGGGCGGTGGCCGCCGTGACGGCCAGCAGCAGGGCGGCCGCCAGCGCCAGCCGCTTGGTGCCGTCTGACATCGTCATGTCAGCTTGACGTAGAACCCGATGGCGTCCTTGACCAGCTTGTTGAGGTAGGCCTCGCCGCTCTCCACCGTGCCGCCCTGGGGCACCGGGAACGGCAGGATCACGGGCAGGGCGCGGTTCTTCATGATGCGGTCGACCTCGTCGCCCAGGTCCTCGGCCAGGTCCTGGTTGACCGCGATCAGGCCGTAGAGCCCGGTGCGGATCAGCTCGGCCAGCTTGTCCTGCAGCTGCCGCTGCGAGTTGGCCTCGAAGGTGTCGACGCCGGCCAGCCGGAAACCGGTGGCCGTGCCGCTGTCGGTGATGATGGCGAGTCGATTCATTTTCCTATCCACAGATGGCACAGATGGGCACAGAGATGCTGAAAAGCCGGGAACCCGACGTCATTCTGAGCGTCGCTCCATGCATCGCTGCCGAAGAATCATTGTCGATCGGCGAGATCCTTCACGGGTCAGGCACGATGTCCGTTTCAGGATGACGCGTAGCGGTGAACAACCCCGTCATTCTGAGCGTCGCTCCATGCCTTGCATTCGAAGAATCTCATTTCTTGGGTGAGATCCTTCACATGTCAGGCAGGATGTCCGTTTCAGGATGACGACCATAACCCGTTTTGCTCAGAGCTATCAGCTGAAAGTTCAAAGTCAGGATATCGCCTTCTTCAGCTTCTCGCCCATTTCCTTGGCGCGCGACGGGCCGATGATCATCAGCGCCGCCTTCTCCAGGCCGCCGGTCAGCTTGGCCAGCTGGTCGGGCTTGGGGTTCTTCTCGTCCAGTGCGGCCTGCTTGATCTGGATCATCAGCGCGGTCTCGGCGAAATCGGTCAGGTACTCGGTGGCGATCCTGCGGATCTGGCCGATGACGTCGGCGCCGGCCGCGGCCGGGGCGGCGGCCGATGCCGGGGCCTTGACCAGCGCGTCGATCAGCGCCTTGGCCGCGGCCACGTCGCCGTCGGGCGACAGCCAGGCGCCGGCGGCGCCGCCGGGGGTGACCCGCAGGCCGATCAGGCCGGCGTCGGACGACAGCCAGATGGTGTCGAGGCCGGTGACGCCGACGATGTCCGCGATCTGGCGCGCCAGCTCGGCGCTCTGCGCCGCGGCCGACTGGTCGCAGTTGTGCGCCTGGCAGGCGCCGGCGGCGTCGATCAGGAACGCGCCCTTCAGGCCGGGCACCTTCTTGGCCGCGATCGTCTCGCTGAGGCCCATCTTACAGCTTCCTCCTGATCTCGGCGGCCAGGGGCTTCCAGTTGGCCTTGCCGTCGCACTCGCAGACCACGGTGCGGTCGCCGGCCAGCAGCATCACCACCAGCCGGTCGGGGCCGGCCACGGCCACGTCCTTGACCTGGCCCAGCTTGAAGTTGTTGGCGATCACCGAGGCGGCGTTGACCCAGAACTGCTCGATCTCGCCGATCTTGTCCCCCAGCGCGCCCTTGGCCGAGCCGTCCACCATCGTGTCGTTGGCGAACACCGCGAACCCTTGCACGCCCTTGACGGCAGTGAGATCGTTCATCAGCGGTCCCTCCGCGGTTGCGTTGACGGTGGCCTCATTTGACCAGGTGCAGCCAGTCGAACACCAGGAAGTGCAGCCGGCCGATCAGCAGCGAGATCCGGGCCATCACCGTGTAGCCGAACGAGGCCCCGAACGCCACCATGATGAACACCATGCCCAGCCGGCTGCCCAGCCGCACCGCGCCCTTCTGGGCGACCGAGAAGTAGAAGTAGACCAGCGTGGCGATCACGCCGACGATCAGGATGATGTTGTTGGCCGAGGTCAGCGGCAGCAGCGTGCCGGCGATCTGCGGCAGCAGGATGCCCTGGACCTGCCCGGTGATGCCCAGCCCGGCCGCGATGCCCACGGTCAGCGCGATGGCCCAGCGCGACAGCCAGGAGACCTTGGGGAACCAGCGCGTCAGCATCAGCAGGCCGAACACGGTCGGCACCAGCAGGATCCAGCGCTCGGCGCCGCGCTCCAGCTGGAAGCGGTCGATCAGCATCGGGTAGACGTCGAAGGCCCAGGTGTAGAGGATGGCGAAGGCCGCCGACACGCCCACGTAGAGGTGCTCGGCGAACTTGTAGAACGGGTTGTCCTTGTAGAGGAACGAGAAGATGGCCAGGGTCAACCCGGCCGCGATCCAGGTGCCGATCACGTGCATCATGACTGCGCCCTCCTCCTCATCACGAAATAGCCGACGTTGCCCAGCACGATGAACCCCAGCAGCAGCAGGTGGGCCCAGGACTGGGCCACCATCCCGGCGATGCCGGTGCCGGGGTGGCTGACCAGGGTCTCGTACTCGGCCGCGCCCTGCAGCCCGCCGATCAGGCCCTTGATCTGCCGGGCCTGCATGTAATGGAACATGTCGGGCGCGATCACGCCGGTGGCGCCGATGATGATCTTGACGCCGTAGCGGGCGCCGGCGAACTGGATCCACTCGTCGCCCGAGTTGCCCGCCTCCAGCCCCACCAGCAGGTCGATGTTGCTGTAGTTGTGGACGCCCCGCATCAGCGGCAGGTCGTCGACCGGCGTGTTGCGGTAGTCGGCGGCGAAGAAGTCGCGGAACTCGCGGCCCAGCCCCACCATCAGCGCCCGCTGCCCGGGCCGGTAGCCCAGGTCGACGTAGTCCCGGCCGTAGAGCACGCTGTCGGCCGGCGTCCGGGCGGCGCGGTTGCGCTCCGCGGTGACGGTGGCCATGGCGATCTCGCCGAACGGCAGGCCCAGCGCCCACTGCCCGGTCATGATCACCCGGTGGTGCTTGGCGAAGCAGTGCCGCAGGATCGACAGCAGCATCGGCTGGATCTCGGGCTCGGAGCCCGCGTCGTAGTCGATCGACACCATCACCACCGAGCCGTCCTGCAGCCGGTCGATCGAGTTGTAGGCGTCGCGCACCGGCTCCGAGACCCGGATCGGCAGCACCAGCTTGAAGATCACCGGGACCAGCACCACGATCCCCAGCGCCAGGTAGATGATGCGGCGGTCGATCGTCGCGATCTTGTCAAAGAATTTCATGGTTCACGCTCCGCATTGCTCATGACAGGTAGGTCCGTTCCAGGCCCAGGATCACCCGCAGCGACATGGCGATGGTGCCCATCGCCACCCCGATGAAGATGCCGCGCTTGGCCGCCATCTGCGGGATCTCCATCACCCAGTCCTGGATGGCCGGCAGCTGGCTCCAGATCTTGGCCCCGATCGGCACCCGGCCCAGCATCACGATGGCCGCCGTCACCAGCAGCAGCGTGGCCTCCAGGGTGCGGGCCCGGAACGCGCGGTAGGCGGCCGAGGCGATGAAGAAGGCCAGCAGGGCGAACATGGTGGCGGTCAGCGGCACGATCATCCAGGTGTAGATGAACATGAACGGCGAGCCCAGGGTGATCAGCGACTTGGTGGCGATCCAGCTCCACAGCCCGGTGACCATGGTGATCAGGAAGCCCAGGATCACCACCAGCGAGTAGCCCCAGCCGGGCGAGCGCCGCAGCACCTTGCGGAAATTGCTGCCCATCAGGCTGTCCACGCCCAGCAGCGTGGTGAACCCCAGCACGATCGAGTACCAGATCAGCAGCCGCTGCTGCATCGATCCCAGCGGCTGGTGCGGGATGAAGAAGGTGACCACGATGATCACGCCGGTCAGGAAGGTGATGGCCAAGGGGATCTCTTTTTTCATGGACGCTCCTTACTGTCTGCGGGGTTGCGCGCGGGCCGTCACGCGGTCACGAACCAGTTCTGGATCGCCTGGAAGACGCCGCCCAGCCAGGCGTGCCCGCCCCGGGCCATCAGCATGCCGACCGTGCCCAGCACCGCCATCGCCGCGAAGCCCCAGATCAGCACGGCCTTGACGAAGTCCTCGCCCTTGAGGCTGCCCAGCAGCTGGGGGTCGCGCTTCAGGTAGCAGGACGCCGCCAGCATCTCCTCGCCGATCAGGGTGTAGTCGCAGGAGGCGATGAAGAACGGCAGCTGGGTGATGGCGGTGGTGCCGGCGATCTGGATGGCGCCCACCGAGTGGCCGGTCTCGGACATCAGCAGCGCCTCGGCGTAGAAGTAGCCCAGGAAGAACACGGCGCCCGGCTTCTGCCGCAGCATCATGCCGTCGACGCCGGCCGCGTAGCCGAACTGGTCCGAGGTCAAAAAGCTGACGTTGCCCTCCTTGTAGAGGTCGGGCCGGCCCGGCTCGGAGTAGGCCTGCTGCACGGTCTCCTGGGCCGCGGCCATCACCAGCGGGTCCCAGTTGGGCACCAGCAGCTCGGTGCCGTGCTGGGCGCACTTCACCGCCACCTGCCGCAGGATGGCCAGGGAGGCCACGGTCACGATGTCGCGGATCTCGCCCAGCCCGAAGGAATAGAGGATCGGCTTGCCCAGCTCGGTGGAGCGGCCCACAGCCTCGTCGATGGCGTCCAGGCCCTGGATCTTGCGGATGAACAGCTCCTCGCCCTTCTTGGCCCGCTCGATGTACCAGATCAGCAGGAACGACAGGATCACGGTCAGCACCAGCACGTTGACCCGGCTGCGGTCGAACCACTGCGCCGTGGCCCGCACCGGGCCGATCACCTCGCTCTCCGACGAGTCGGTCGCCGCCAGCTGGCGCAGCCTGTAATAATAGGGCTTGCCCTCGTCGACGTTGTCCTGGTACTGCGTCTTGCCGCCGATCACGAACCCGGCCTCGCTGAAGGGGCCGCCGGGCTGCTCGGACCGCAGGATCTGGTAGCCCTTGAACGCCGTGGCGTCGCCCGCGTCCAGCGGGGACCTGGTCCAGCTCACGGTGATGGAGCGGCCC
>DATJQG010000374.1:0-2089 GCA_035506015.1 Candidatus Edwardsiibacteriota bacterium | reverse complement strand
AGCCGTCGGCCCGCATCGCGCCGCCCGAGGCCATCCCCAGCCGCTGGGCGGTCTCGCGCGAGGTGAGGTAGCCGCAGAACCGGCCGTTGCGGATGATGTCCACCCGCTGCCCCGGCACGCCCTCGTCGTCCCAGCCGAAGGTGCCCAGGCCGCCGGGGCAGGTGGCGTCGGCCACCACGTTGACGGCGTCCGAGCCGTAGGCCAGATGGTGCAGCTTGTCGACGGTCAGGAAGCTGGTGCCGGCGTAGCTGGCCTCGGTGCCGAAGACGCGGTCGAGCTCGATGGGGTGCCCGATCGACTCGTGGACCTGCAGCGCCAGCTGGTTGCCGGCGATGATGATGTCGGAGACCGTGGCGGGGCAGGGCGGGGCCTGCAGCAGCCGGGCCGCCTCGTCGGCGGTGCGCGCGGCGTTGCCGGGCAGGTCCATCCGCTCGATGAACTCGTAGCCGGCCTGGCGGGTGTCGCCGAAATCGTTGGGGTAGCTGCGGGTCTGGACCTCGGGGCCGGCAATGGCCGTGGCGTGGATGCCGCCGCCCGACTCGCAGCGGTCCTCGCTCACCAGCGTGCCCTCGGTCGAGGCGAAGGTCTTGCGCTCGCGCAGGAACCACAGCGAGCCGGCAGCGACCTTGACGGCCTTGACCGCGCGCATCTCGCGGTCGGCCGCCAGCAGCAGGCCGATCTTGCGTTCCAGCGGCACGGCGAACGGGTCCGTTTTGACCGGCGTGGCGTAATGGCCGCGCTGCGGCCGCTGCGGCGCCAGCACCGCGGGCTGCTTGCCGACCAGGGCCGAGGCCTTGGCGATGGCCACGGCGTCGCGCACCACGCGCTTGATCTCCCGGTCATCGGTGCGGGAGCTGGCGGCGAAGCCCCAGGCCCCGTTCAGCAGCACGCGCAGGCCGAACCCGGCGTCAGTGCTGGCGCTGACCGACTCGACCACGCCGTTCTTGGATGCGATGTGCTCGTGGCGCCGCTCCACGACGCGGACGTCGGCGTAGCCGACGGCGCGGGGCAGCGATCGCAACACCCGGGCGGTGAAATGCTTCATGGCGGCTCCCGAAAGTTCAAAATTTAGTATAGCATAACTCGATTCTTTAATCAAGGGCCAATGGCCGCGGCCGCGACGGAAATGGCTTGCACCGGTGGGAACGTCATGGTATGATACCCTACGGACCATGCTGACCACGCGACGGTACATCCCGACGCGGCTGTGGGTCTCGCGCCCGGGGCGGGACCGCGGCCGGGAGTATTATCCCTACTGGCTGCATGCCAGGCGGGCGGATGTGCTGGGCGTTCGCGGGGACTGGCCCGCCCAGCAGGAGATCCATTCACGCAGTCTGGACTGGGCCGAATCCATCGGCGACGGACGGCTGATCGCGGGCAGCCGGATCGACCTGGGGTATATGTTACACAACCGCGGACGCAGCCGCGATGCCCAGCCCCTGTTCCAGCAGGCCGAACAATGGTACCGTGCGGCCAACGATCGGGCCGGCATGGCCCGGGCCCTGGGCGCGCTGGGCAACGTCCACTTCAAGCTGGGCGAGTACGACCAGGCGATCGAACGCTACCGGCAGCGACTGGCGATCGTCGAGGCCCAGGGCGACCAGGCCAGCATCGCCGCCTGCCTGGCCAACCTCTCCAACGTCTACGGCGAACGGGGGGAACTGGCGGAATGCCGCACCCTGGCGCAGCGGGCCTTCGATATCTACCAGCTGCTGGGCGATCGCTACAGCCTGGCGATCACGATGGGCAACATCGGGGTGATCCACTGGTCCGAAGGCGATCACGCCGGCGCGCTCGACTGGTATCACCGCCAGGCGTCCCTGTCGCTGCAACTCGGCGACAAGTTCCACTACGGCGTGACGCTGGGCAACATCGCCGTGTTGCACATCGAGCGCCGCGAGTTCGACCTGGCGGAGCCGATGACCCGCGAGCGGCTGCGGATCTCGCGCGAGATGGGCGATCCCCGCGGCGAGGCCGTTTCCCTTGACCATCTGGCCACGATCTTCCGTTTGCGGGGCGACGCAACGAAGGCCGAGCCGCTGTTATCCGAAGCGCTGGCGATCTGCCGCAGGACCGGGGACAAGTACCA
>DATJQG010000373.1:0-2332 GCA_035506015.1 Candidatus Edwardsiibacteriota bacterium | reverse complement strand
AAAAGCTGTCGGGATCGGTATGGGTGAACGACGTCACCGACGCCGCGGTCCCCAGCTGCCGCACGATGTCGAGGGCGATGCGGTCCCAGGCCGGCCGCGGCTGCCAGAACTGGCCCCGCAGGTCGTCGTCCTGGCCGCCGCTGCCCCGCAGCGTCAGCGTCCCGGTGATGTTCCCCAGCGTGTCGATCGCGCAGCGGTCGCTGACCTCCAGCCGGTTGGAGTCGGCCGGCAGCAGCGGGATCTGCCGCAGCCGGTCGCCCTCGGGCCGGGCGATCAGCACCTGCTGGCGCCGCTCGAAGGCCGGCAGCACCTCCATGGTCTCGGTGGCCATGGTCGGGTCGCAGTAGTCGATGCCGCCCCGGCCGTCCTCGAACGCCACGATGGCGTGGTTGGCCTGGTCCGCCGGGATGTCCTCGATCCGGTTGCCGGCCGCGGTGGTGGTGTACCAGGCGCGGAACCCGGCGGCGTTGAGCAGCGCCACCAGCAGGCCGGCCTTGTCCTTGCAGACCCCGGCCTTCTGCACGAAGGTCATCCGGGCCGGATGGGGCTGGTAGCCCTCGGCGTCGCCCACCGCCAGCCCCAGGTAGCGGATGGTGTGGGCCACGTAGTAGCACAGCGCGCGGACCTTCGAGCGGTCGTCGGCCAGTCCGGCGGTCAGTTCCGCGGCCTTGTCCCTGATCGCCTGGTCGGGCCGCAGACAGCTGTCGGCCTGGTCGTAGTCGAAGCGCGACATCCACTCCCACGACGGCACCGTGGTGACGATCAGCTTCAGGCCCACGTCGTAGCGCGACGGCATCCGGGGCTCGTCCACGACGGCCGGCACGTCATGGGCCGACCAGCGGTGCGTGGTGGTGAAACTGTCCGCCGAAACATCGTGGTCCAGCGCGCCGTTGAACACGGCGAATTTCAGCGGCAGCGTGTTCGGCCCGGACACCGCGTAGCTCATCTCCCTGACCGGCTGGTCGTCCTGGAACATCACCAGCCGGTTGAACTGCCCCCGGTAGGGCGTGGCCAGCTGGTCCAGCAGCGCCAGGCTGTCGCGCAGCGACCCCGGCCCCCGCCACAGCCCGCCCAGCCCGCGGGTGGCGTACTCGACGGCGTCGCCCGGCTCCAGGCCGAGCACCGTCAGGGTCTTGTCGCGGTCGCCCCAGAAGATGGTGCCCCATTCCGCGGCCGGCTGGGGCGTGTCCTGGACGCTGTCCACCGCCAGGGGGATGATCTCCCCGCTGGCCTTGATCAGCCGCGCCCACAGGAACTCGGCGCGGTCGTACTGCGGCGAGTAGGAGACGCGCAGTTGGGCCCAGTCCCGCACGCCCAGCTCGGACAGCGTCTTGACCAGCACGGCCCGCTCCAGCACGCTGGTGCCGGTGCCGGTGTACTCCTCCCGCTGCCGGTCGTAGGCGATCACCGCGGTGGCCCCGGGATATTTGGCCGGCGTGATCTGCGACAGCGTCCGCGCGGCCCCGGCCGAGTCGAGCGGCTGCGGCGCGGGGAACGCCGGGAAGGCGATCAGCGATCGCGTCGCGAGCGACGCGGTCAGCAGCACAAGCAAACACCGCTTCATGGCAGTCTCGATCGGTTGAACGATGTGGTCATCATGATGGTGGGCGATCGCCGGGCCGTTGCGCCATCACGGCATCGACTCCAGCGACGCGTGGATCTTCGCCAGATTGAGTACGTCCTCGCGGTTGTAGGCCAGCAGCAGCCGCAGCGCGTCCCGGTCGTCATCGTCCTGGTAGCGCTGCCAGAGGGAAAGCGCGTCCCGGCCGTCCAGGCCGGGCAGTTCCCGGGCGATGCCCAGCCGCCGCTCGATCAGTTTCTGGCCGCCGGTCAGGCCCCGCGCCTTGCAGGCGTAGCGCAGGTCCACCGAGCGGTAGCGCTGGCGCAAGTCGATGCCCAGCTGCTGGCGGATCACCGGCAGGTCGAAGCAGTGCCCGTTGAATGTGTAGATGGTCGCCGACCGCGGCAGCAGCCGCTGCAGCGCCGGGGCGTTGACCTCGGGGCCCACCAGCTGCCGGAACCGCTGCCGGTGGCACAGCCCGATCACGGTGATCCGCCGCGACCAGTCGGTCTCGATGTCGAGGTACAGCGGCATGGCGTCAGCGGGGGCGGAAGGCGTCCCTGGTCAGCGCGATCACCGGCTGGCCCCGGTCGAAGGTGACGGCCACCACGTCGAATCGGCAGTCCACGGTGCCGTACAGCCCGTGTAGATAGAGGTACATCTTCGCCACGCGCGCCATTTGGGATTGCTTGCGCCGGGTGATGGCCGACTCCGGCCGCCCGAACGAATCGTCGTACCGCGTCTTGACCTCGACGAAGGCCAGCACCGGGC
>DATJQG010000372.1:0-2962 GCA_035506015.1 Candidatus Edwardsiibacteriota bacterium | reverse complement strand
ATCTTGAAAAGAAAAGATATGATGCTATGCCCATGATAACCCAGCAGACAAAGAAGATGTCGATTGTTCCGCGCTCTTGCATGATCCACTGTCAATCGTATAAGTTCACCGCTCGACGGGGTAGGGATCGCCCGCCACCGTGAACTCGCGGGCGCCGACCCTGACCCAGACGTTGCTGTTGACGATGGTCTGGCGCGAGGTGTCGCCGGCCCCCTTGGTCGTCTGGTAGATGTGGTTGCCGCGCAAGGCCGCCAGCCGGTCGATGGTCGGCGGGGACGGGTGGCCGTAGGGGTTGTCGGCGCCGCAGGAGATGACCGAGGCCTGGGGACGCAGCGTCTCTAGCCAGTACTCGTTCGACTGGTGGGCCGAGCCGTGGTGGTCGACGTACAGCACGTTGACGCGGCCGACGCACGGCGCCAGCAGCGATTCCACGTCGCCGTACTTGGCGCCGCCGCCGATGTCGCTGCCGATCATCATCCTGAAGTCATGGTAGCGCAGCAGCAGGCCGATCGACAGCGAGTTCTCCTCGTAGCCCTTGGGCGGCACCACCGAGTCGCCCGAGATCACCTGGGCGTTGACGCAGACGCACTGCAGGGTGACGCCGTGGTCCAGCACGAAGACCTGGCCCAGCGCGATGGTGCGCCGCTTGTCGCCCACGGTCTGGAGATAGTTGGCGTAGAACGTGTCCGGGCTGGAATGGCCACGGTCGTAACAGCCGTAGACCAGCGAGTCACGGGACGGCGCCATCACGCTGTCCAGCACCGTGTACAGGCCGCCCATGTGGTCGACGTGGTAGTGGCTGGCGAAGGCGTAGTCCAGGTGCCGCGTGCCCAGCGAGTCGCGCAGGAACAGGAAGACGTTGGTGCCGATCGCCCGGTTCAGCCCGCCGTCGATCTCCACGGTGCGGCCGCCCGGCGTGCGGATCAGTACGCACTCGCCCTGGCCGACGTCCTTGACCACAATGTCCAGCGTCGGCCCGCCGGCGTCCGCCGTCTTGCTGCGGTCGGTGACGAAGCGGTACATCGAGGCGCAGCCCAGCAGCGGCAGCAATGCCAACAATGCGATGATCTTCTTCATTTTCAGTCTCCTTCGATTGAGTGCCGCGGGCCTACTCCGGACACGGGAGGTACGGCCGCAGCGTCCCTGCTAGGCTCGATCCTTGCGGCCATCGACCGGCTCCAGGTTGCGCAGCGGCAGCCAGCCGTAGTGGTCCGAGTGCTCCTTGGCGCACCACAGCCAGCCGTTGATGATGGCGTTGCCGCAGACGACATCGCCGGGCTCGGCGTCCAGCTCCTGCGCCGAGTAGTCGGCCGTGGCGCGGGCCAGCGAGCGGTCCTCGCCCTGCTGGTACACCTCCAGCATCTGCTCCGGCGCCCAGCCCTCGCCGCCGGGCGCCACGCACCACACCCAGCCCTGCCACTCGGGGTCGGCCTCCCGGCGCGTGTGGTCGATGCTGACCTCCTGCCCGCTGGCCATGGTGATGGGATCGGCGTAGACCGCCGCCCAGCGCTCGGTGACGCGGTACTTGTTCATGCGCTACCTGAGTAAACGTTCGACGTCCTTGATTTGATCGAGCGCCGCGCTGTTGGCTTTCAGCAGTTCCCGCGCGGCCATATTGATGACGGGTGCCTTGATCTTTTCCCATCGTGCCGGATCCGCCACATACTCCTGCGAAAAGACCTTGCGCGACAGGTCGCGCACCAGGCAATGGTCGGCGAAACTGTGGGCCTGCGTGCTGTCATCAAGCGCGTTGACGATGAAGCGCTTGATCAGACGGTCCTTCATCTCATTGGTCTTGCTGAGCTCGGCAAGCTTGGCGCGGTATTCCAGGTCCTGCTGCTGCAGCTTGGGGTAGCACGCGTTGTCGGCGAAGTGCTGGGCCTCGTGCGTGAGATAACTGACCCGGAAATCCTCGCTGCTGGTGTCGTAGGCCGCCTTGACGCAATAAAGCGCATTGGGCTTGGTCCAGCCGCCGGGGTACGACGTACCGAACGTGGCGAACTCCTCCCAACCCAAAGTCAGGAATTTGTCCATGAAGACGACGCGCACGTTCTGGAGGCCGCCGGGCAGTTCGATCCGGTAGTCCTTGGTTTCCTCTTCGCGCCAGACCAGCAGGTCATACAGGGTCCCGGTCTTGCCAGGTTCGGTCGAATGGTACCCTCGTGATTTCAAATAACCGAGGTATAAAGGCTCGATCCGTTCCTGAATTTTTTTTACTGACAGCGTGGCCGCCGGCGGATACTGCTGCTTAAGATACGCAGACACGTCGGCCAAAAGCCGTTCTTCCAAGATCGAATCGGGCGCGGTTTTCATCAGTGCATTCCGCCAGTATCCCTGGAAGATCCTCAGCAGGCCGACTGCGCCGCTGTCCGAGCCCGCGGGCGGTTCGGGGTCTACCCCCTCGATAAAACGCTTGTGGCTATCATCGCGCAGCTTTTTGAGATCCTTGGTCAAATCACGCGGCGGGATCGAGTCCAGCACGGCGATCGCCTGCTTGACGTCGCCCTGCAGGGCCAAGGCGTAGACGCGGTCGCTGATATCTGCAGTTCTATTCATGGGTTGACATGACAAAGTCATCGCGGTAAGAATGATCGACAGGATGGCGATAGTGGATCTTTTCATGGCATGATGTACCCATGATTATTATGTTGCACGCAGTTTTCCTGCCGCTTTCTTTCCCGCCACCTTCTCCAGCTCTTCCCTGTTCGCCTCTTTGACTTTCTGCAATGATCCGAAATGCTTCAATAGCTTCTGCGCGGTCTTGGCGCCGATGCCCGGGATGTCCTCCAGCTCGCTGCGGGTGACCTTCTTCTCCCGCAGCAGGTGGTGGTAGGCCTGCGCGAAACGGTGGGCCTCGTCGCGCAGCTGCTGCAGCAGGTGCAGGCCCGACGAGGCGCGCGGCAGGCTGACGATCTCGCCCTGCGGGGTGTAGAGCTCCTCGAGCCGCTTGGCCAGGCCGGCC
>DATJQG010000371.1:0-8641 GCA_035506015.1 Candidatus Edwardsiibacteriota bacterium | reverse complement strand
GGGTGACATCGCCACGTTCAATACAAGGAGCTGAACACTATGAAGCAACCCATCAAGACCGACAAGGCCCCGGCCGCGATCGGACCGTACTCGCAGGCCATCGAGGTCCAGAACCCCGCCAAGCTGCTGTTCACCTCGGGCCAGATCCCGATCGACCCCGCCACCGGCAATATCGTGGCCGGCGACATCAAGGCCCAGACCAGGCAGGTGATGGAGAACCTCAAGGCCGTGCTGATCGCGGGCGGGTCCAACCTGCACAAGGTGATCAAGACCACGGTGTTCATCACCGACATGAACGAGTTCGCGGCCATGAACGAGGTCTACGCCCAGTACTTCGACCAGGCGCCGCCGGCGCGCTCCACCGTGCAGGTGGCACGCCTGCCCAAGGACAGCAAGGTCGAGATCGAATGCATCGCTGAGATCTGATTCCTGCCGGGTGTGGCCAGTATACTCTATCCAGTATCCACTACGAAGAAAGGATGGAGTATGGGCGCAAGATGTTTCGAACAGGTATTGGTTTGGCAGAGGGCACATCAACTTGTTCTTTCGCTGTACCGCTATTCCGACCAGTTCCCCCGCAAGGAAGTATTCTGCCTGGTCCCGCAGTTGCGGCGGGCGGCGATCTCGGTCCCGGCCAATATCGCCGAGGGATTCAAGAAAAAGGGCAAGGCCGACAAGCTGCGGTATATGAACATCTCACAAGGGTCGCTGGAAGAAGTCAGGTATTATCTGATCCTGGCGCGGGACCTCGGATATGGGGATATTACGGGTCTGATGGCTGCGTTGGAGGATGTCAGCAAGTTGCTGGAAGGATACATCCACGGCATCATCACGCATATGTGGGCAGCACAAACACACAAATCACCCTGACCTTATTGGATAGTGACTACTGAATAGTGGCTAGTGAATAGGGGATGCAGTGCATAGGACCAAGATCATCTTCAATCCCAAGTCCCACGGCGGCGAGGCGGCCCAGCACCTGGAGCAGGTGAAGTCGCTGTTCGCGGCGGCCGGGATCCCCTTCGAGCTGGCGCTGACCGGCGTGCCGGGCGACGGCGCGGCCGCGGCGCGCGAGGCGGTGGCGCGCGGCTTCGACACCGTGGTGGCGGCGGGCGGCGACGGCCTGGCCGGCGAGGTGGCCGGCGCGCTGGTCGGGACCAACGTGGTGTTCGGCATGATCCCGCTGGGCTCGGGCGACGACTTCGCCAAGTCGCTGAAGATCGGCCGCTCGATCCCGTTGTCGGTGGAGATGATCACGCGGCGCGCGACGATGGTGATCGACTGCGGCACCGTGGCCTCGCCCGCCGACGGGCAGGGCCCGGAGATCAGGCGCCACTTCTTCAACTGCGTGGGGATCGGGCTGGACGGCGAGGTGATCGTCGAGAAGGAGAAGATCAGGGGGCTGCGCGACCTGCGGCTGTACCTGTGGGCCACCGTGCGGGCGCTGGCGCGCTACAAGGGCCAGCGGGTCTGCCTGGACTTCGGCGGCGGCAACGTGGTCTGGTTCGAGGCGCTGCTGACCGAGATCACCAACGGCAAGTGCATCGGCGGCGGCTATTACATTTCCCCGGACGCCATTGTGGACGACGGCCTGCTGGACCTGTGCCTGGTGCGGAAGCTGTCGTGGCTGGAGTTCTTCCGCCACGTGCCCAAGGTGTTCAAGGGCCAGCACAAGAATCTCAAGCAGGTCAACCTGGGCCGGCTGACCGCGGTGGCCGTGGCCTCCGAGACGCCGATGGCCGCGCAGGTGGACGGCGAGCTGTGGCCGCGTCCGGCCAGGCGGTTCGAGATCGCGGTCGTGCCCAAGGCGCTGGAATGCATCGTGGGCAAGGACACGGCCGGCGACACGTTCAAGAGCTTCTCGTGATGAAGTGCCTGGCGCTGCTGTCCGGCGGGCTGGACAGTATGCTGGCCATCAAGGTGGTGCAGGCCCAGGGCATCGAGGTGCTGGCCATCGCCTTCGTCACGCCGTTCTTCGGCCCCTCCAGCGCGCGCAAGGCCGCCAAGCAGCTGGGCGTCGGGCTGGTCGAGCACGACTTCACCGACGCCTACTTCGAGATGATGAAGAAGCCGCGCTACGGCTTCGGCGGCAACATGAACCCCTGCATCGACTGCCACGGCTTGATGATGCGCACCGCGCACGGGCTGCTGGGGAAATACGGCGCCTCGTTCCTGATCACCGGCGAGGTGCTGGGCGAGCGGCCGATGTCGCAGTCAAAATCCGGGCTGAACGCCGTGCTGAAGCTGGCCGCGGACCGCGACCTGGTGCTGCGGCCGTTGTCCGCCAAATTGCTCGACCCCACCAAGCCCGAGCGCGAGGGCTGGGTCGACCGCGAGCGGTTGCTCGGGCTCTCCGGCCGCGGCCGCAAGCCGCAGGTCGACCTCGCCCAGCAGTACGGCATCACGGAATACCCGCAGCCGGCCGGCGGCTGCCTGCTGACCGACGTCAAGTTCTCGCAGCGGCTGAAGGAGCTGATAACCCATGAGGGGCTGGTGCGCGCGGACATCGAGCTGCTGACCACGGGCCGGCACTTCCGGCTGGGAGAACGAACGAAGTTCGTGATCGGCCGCAAGCAGGACGAGAACCAGCGGTTGTTGGACGCGAAGCTGCCCGGTGACCTGCTCCTGCGGCCGCCGCACGACGTCAAAGGCCCGGTGGGGCTGCTGCGCGGTCCGGCCGATGACGTGGTCCTCAACAAGGCGGCCATGGCGCTGTGCCGCTATTGCGACGTGGCGCCGGGCGGCCGGCTGGCGGTCAACCTGTACCGTCCCGACGGGACGCCGGCCACGGTCCAGGTGACCAAGCCGGGCGAGGACGAGGTCGCCAAGTGGATGATCTGAGGGATGCCCCTTCAACTCGTCAGGCAGGGCAGAATTCTCAGAGTGACAGCAGCGGCGATTTGAAGATGAATGCTAAATAAGATGAAACGTATTATTATAATGGCCGTCCTGCTGGGATTTGCGGTGAGAGTAACCGCGGCAAATCCGGTGGACCGCTCCGACAAGGTGCCGCACCGCATCCCGCTGGTGGCGGCCGGGCTGTCGGCGGTCTTCCCCGGCGGGGGGCAGCTCTACACCCAGAAGTACTACCGGGCCGCGGCGTTCGCCGGGACGATTGGGTACTTCGGCTACCGCTACTACCAGGAGGACCGGGCGATGAGGCGGGAGTTCGACCTGGCGCGCGGCGCCCTGACCTACGACGACCAGCTGGCGCACGCCTACAATTACGACGACCACTACCAAGCGCGACGCGGCGCCTTCTGGTGGGGGTTCGGCATCTGGCTGTTCTCGCTGGCCGACGCCTACGTCGACGCCCACATGTTCCGGTTCGATGACCGGGCCGACCCGCGGATCGTGCTGCGGGCCGCGCCCGCGGGCCTGGCGCTCAACGTCAAATTCTGACGCCGCACAATACGGGAACCAGGGAACCATGGCGATGGGGGCGGTCGATCCCTCGTTGCACGGCTTCCCGATACATGAATGGTGCCTATGGACGAAGAGATCAAGAAAATACTGACGCCGATCCTGTTCCTGGCCCTGGTGATCGTGGCCGCGTCGTTCCTGTTCTACGGGCTGGCCCACCTGGCCGGGCACAACGTGACGCTGCTGACGTCGCTCTACCACGTGGCCATCACCGTCTCGACCGTGGGCTACGAGGACATCATCGGCTGCGCCGGCAGCCGGATGCTGACCATCGCCAACATCGCCCTGATCTTCATCTCGATGCTGGCGGTGGCCTACGCGGTGTCGAACTTCACGGCCTTCCTGATCGAGGGCCGGCTCAACAAGTACTTCCAAACCAAGAGCATCATCAAGAGGGTGAACAAGATGAACAGGCACTATATAATCTGCGGGGCCAAGGACATCGGCATCTACGTGGCGCGCGAGCTGGCCGACACCAAGCGCCCGTTCGTGGTGATCGACGAGAACGCGCATTCCCTGGAGCTCCTCAAGAAGGAAGTGCCCAAGGCGGTGGCGATCGAGGGCGACCCCACCGACGACGCGGTGCTGGCCAAGGCCGGCATCAAGAAGGCGGTGGCCCTGGTGGCGGCGCTGGAGACCGACAAGGAGAACCTGTACCTGGTGGTGGCGGCCAAGGACCTCAACAACGACATCAAGATCGCCTCGCGCTTCAACAACCCGGCCACCCGCCACAAGTTCACCAACGCCGGCGCCTCGTACCTGGTCTCGCCCAACATGATCGGCGGGATGCGGATCGCCTCCGAGCTGGTGCGGCCCAAGACCGTGTCGTTCCTGGACACCATGCTGCGCAACAAGGGCGACGCCGGGATGCGGGTGGAGGAGGTCGTGATCCCGGCCGGCTCGCCCCTGATCGGCCGCACGCTGCTGGACATCCACAAGGAGACCGGCGTGCTGGTGATCTCCTACAAGCACCCCGGCAAGGAGGAGTTCGAGTACAACCCGGCGCCCACGGCCAGGGCGGTGCAGGGCATGGCGCTGATCTTCATCGCCCACCCCGAGCAGCGGATCCTGATGGAACGGAAGGTGGCCGGCGGGAACTAGCGCCGGCAGTGCGGGCAGCGGGGGACCGGCCGGCGGCCGGTCCCTTTTTCCTGCCCGGCGCGGGATAAAAAATACCAAAGTTCTTGACTTTGCGGGTTTTCTGCGGTAGACTAATAAATTGAAAACATCAACGGTTTTTCCGGATAAAACCACAGTTTGGGAGCGATGATGAACGCGAAAAACATGGCCGCGCTGGCGGCGGTGCTGGCCCTGGCGGCCGGCACGATGCTGGCGGCAGGCAACGGTACCTGGATGGCCCTGGCCAGCCAGACGCCCCGCCGGCCCGACTGCCGGCTGACCGCCTCGACGCCGGATCTGGTGTCCTACGAGGTCACGGTCAACGGGCTGGAGCGGTCGCCGGTCGACACCAAGGGCGGCCGGTTCCTGCTGCTGACGCTGCCGGAGCACGGCTACAACACCGCCATCGGCCAGCCGAAACTGCCGGTGATCTCGCAATGGGTGGAGATCCCGCAGGGCGCCGCGGTGACGCCGTCGCTGCAGGTGCTGGAGACCGCGGAGATCGACCTGGGTACCGAGCGGATCGCGCCGGTGCAGCCGCCGGTGGCCAAACTGCCGGGGGCCGGCGACCAGGTGCCGTTCGCCATCGATGACGCCATCTACGGCGCCGACGCGGCGTTCGGCGGCCCGGCGCTCAAGGTGTCGGACCCGATGCAGATGCGGGCGCGGCGGGCGGTGCTGGTCAGCTTCTGGCCGGTGTCGTACAATCCCGTGAGCGGCCGGATCCGCGTGGTCACCAAGGCCCGCATCGGGCTGGCGCTGGCCGGCTCGGACGGGGCCGCGACCGACGCGGTCCTCCGCACATACGGCGCGCCGGCGTTCGACAAGTACGTCGCGTCGTCGCTGCTCAACCCGCGGCCGTCCGGCGCCAAGCTGGTGCCCGCGGCCGTGGTCAACGAGCTGGTGATCGTGGCCGACTCGCTGCTGACGGCCCTCCAGCCGCTGCTCGATTGGGACAACCGCCGCGGCTACCGCCTGACGGTCACCAAGACCTCGCAGGTGCCGGGCGGCAGCGACACCACGCACATCCTGTCGTACATCCAGAGCCAGTACAACGGCGCCAACCCGCCGCTGTTCGTGCTGCTGGTGGGCGACGTCAACACCATCCCGGCGTTCTCCAGCACCGAGACGGACAACCCGGTCAACGACCTGAAGTACTCGCTGCTGGCCGGGTCCGACCTGATCCCGGACGTGCAGCTGGGGCGGATCTGCGTCGAGAACACCACCCAGCTGGGCAACTACATCACCAAGTACGTCCAGTACAGCACCGGCGGCTGGGGCGCCAGCACCGCCTGGATGGCCAAGGCCTATTTCACGGGCTCCGACGACGGCTCGTACCACGGCGTGGCCGAGGGCACGGACAACTACTGCATGGCGCGCTGCCGGGCCCACGGCATGACCTGCGATTCCCTCTACGCCTACTACGGCACCGGCACGCCGGTGGCCACGGCGTTCAACAACGGCCGGACGGTGATGTCCTACACCGGGCACGGCTCCGAGACCGGCTGGGCCGGGCCGTCGTTCGGCCAGTCCAACGTCAACGCCCTGACCAACACCTACATGTACGCCTTCGTCACCAGCTTCGCCTGCCTGACCGGTAAATACAACTACAGCCCGGAGTGCTACGGCGAGACCTGGATCCGGGCGGCCAACAAGGGCTCGATCGCCTACTGGGGATCGTCGGTATACTCCTACTGGGACGAGGACGACATCCTGCAGCGCCGGCTCTACGACGCCCTGCTGGACACGGGCTACACCTGGCTGGGCGGGATGACGGTCAAGGCCAAGGTCGATTTCGGGCGCTACTACAACTGGACCAGCGGCCCCAGCGTCACCGTCAAGCGCTACCTGCAGGAATACAACCTGCTGGGCAGCCCGGCCATCGACATGTACACGGCCCAGCCGGCCACCATGGCCGTGACCCATCCGGCGGTGGCGCCGGTCGGCCCCAGCGTCGTCAACGTCACGGTGACGGCCGGCGGGCCGGTCAAGGACGCCCTGGTCTGCATCATGCTGGGCACCAGCAAGCAGATCCTGGGGACGGCCTACAGCGACGCGGCGGGCAACGCCGCGGTCAGTATCGACCCCGGTCTGGTCGACAGCCTGGCGCTGACCGTCACCGCCCACAACTGCGCGCCCTACCTGGGCCAGATGCAGGTCTCGTCCAGCGGCGCCTACGTCTGCGAGCTGCGCCACAGCGTCGACGACGCGGCGGGCAACGGCGACGGCATTGCCAACCCCGGCGAGACCGTGCGGCTGCCGATCTGGATCAAGAACTTCGGGTCCAGCGCGGCCAGCGGCGTGGTGGGGACGCTGCGCAGCGCCGGCGCCAACGGGACGGTGACGGCGGACAGCGTCTACGCCTTCGGCACCCTGGCGGCGGGCGACTCGGCGCAGTACGCCGCGGGGTTCGGGGTGTCCGTGAACCCGGCCGACACCAACGGCATGACCATCCCGCTGACGCTGGAATGCCGGGACGCCAGCGATTCGGTCTGGACGTCCAACCTCAGCGTGACGGTGGGCGCCGCGGCGCTGGCCTCCACCAGCCGCACCATCGGCGGCAACGGGCGGCTGGACCCCAACAAATCATCGCGGATGGCGGTCTGCCTGAAGAACAACGGCTCCGGCTACGGCTACAACGTCAGCGCCGTGCTGCGCTGCGGCGATCCGCTGGTGACGGTCACCGACTCCACCGCGTCCTACGGCACGATCGCCCCCGCGGCCAGCGGGACCAGCGGCACGGATTCGTTCGCGCTGAGCATCGGGGCGGTCGCGGCCGGCTCCAGCGTCGGCTTCACCCTGGTGATGAAGGCGGACGGCGCGGCCGACCGCAGCTACAGCTGGAACGAGCCGGTGGGCGACCTGCGCTACGCCGTGACGCCGGACAACAGCACGCCGGTCTACTACGCGGCCGAGGACTCCGACGACGTCAGCCGGGCGCCGGTCTATTCCTGGGCCGAGATCCGGGGCGTGGGGACGGCGCTGTCCGCGCTGCTGGCCGACGACGCCGACGCCAGCATCACCCTGCCGTTCACCTTCAAGTGGTACGGCACCGGCTACACCGCGCTGACGGCCTGCAGCAACGGCTGGATCGGCTTCGGCAGCAACTCGTCGACCGCCTACAGCAACACCACGGTCCCCACCACGACCTTCGCCACCCCGGCGGTGTTCGCGGCGTGGGACGACCTCAACGGGCTGGCCAGCGCGGCGCCCAGCGCTTGGGTGGGCTACTACAGCGACGCCGCCAACCACCGCTTGATCGTCGAGTATGACAGCATCGTGTTCTACGGCACGACGTCGCGGCTGAAGTTCCAGGTCATCTATTACGACTCGACGGCGTCGAGCCCGTACTACGACGTGGTGCTGCAGTATGCGATGCTCAGCGACCAGGGGTCTAGCAGCATCGGGTTCCAGCAGAACGGCACGGTGGGGGCGCAGCTGCTGTACAACGCGGCCTACGCGCCGACGATGCTGCCGCTGCAGGGCGGCCGGGCGGTGCGGCTGACGCGCTATCCCAACGGCGCCACCGGCGTCACCGCACCGGCGCAGCCGGCGGCGGCGCTGCCCCTCGACTACCAGCTGGGGCGGGCCCGTCCCAATCCGGCCCGCGGCCCGGTGACGATCGGCTTCGCGCTGCCGCGGCCGGTCACCGCCGAGCTGGCCGTCTACAACCTGATGGGGCAGAAGGTCCGGACGCTGGCGCAGGGGCCGCAGGCGGCGGGCTACCACACGGTGACCTGGGACGGCACGGCCGGCGACGGCCGGCTGGCGGCGGGTGGCATCTACTTCTACCGCCTGGTCACGCCCGACCACCGGGAAACGCGGCGGCTGGTGTACCTCCGCTAACCAACGGCGATCAAGGGCAACAGGCACGACGACGCATCGCATCACCATGCGGGCCGTGCCTGTTCCTATCGACACGACACGACGAGGGGGAGCATGAAAAGGATCCTGTGCGTAGTGGCGCTGCTGTGCGGCATCGCGGCCGGCGCGCTGGCCGCTGCCGACGATCTCATCCCGGTGAAGGTCTCCATCAACGCCCATGACGATGTCTACACCCTCAACGGGTTGGGCGTCGCCATCGAGGAGCTGCGCGACG
>DATJQG010000370.1:0-4082 GCA_035506015.1 Candidatus Edwardsiibacteriota bacterium | reverse complement strand
CCGAACTACAGCGAACAATATCACGGTAGGCTGGTCATGCTCTGGCTGTCCGCACCCGGCGAGAGCGGCGGCGGCTATTATCCCCACCAGCTGCTGCAGCGCAAGGCCGAGGTGCTCGACATCGTCGGCGACTGGAACCAGGCCGAGTCCATCCACCGCCGGGCGCTGGAACTGGCCGCGGTCAACGCCGACGAGCGGCTGCAGGCCGGCGCCCAGGCGCTGCTGGCGGGCGTGCTGTTCAAGAAGGGCCGCTACGCCGAGACGTCCGACCTGCTGGCCAGGGCCCAGGCCTACTACCAGCGCATTGGCGACCAGCGGGCGGCCGGCCGGGTGCTGGGCGAGATCGGCAACGTCCACCGCGTGCTGGGCGACTACGACCGGGCGATGGAGTTCTACCAGCGGCACCTGGCCATCGCCGAGGCCCTGGACGACCGCCAGGCCATCAGCCAGACCGTGGGCAACATGGGCAACGTCTACCGTGTGCGCGGCCAGCACGCCCCGGCGCTGGAATGCTACGAGCGCGAGGTCCAGCTGTCGGAACGGCTGGGCGACCGCCAGGCCGCGGCGCTGGCCACCGGCAACATCGGCCTGGTGTCGCTCAACCAGGGCGACTATCGCCGGGCGCTGGAGTACACGAAAAAATTCCTGCAGAGCGCGCTGAGCCTGGGCGACAAACGCAACCAGGGCGTGGCCTACGGCGTGCTGGGGAACATCCTGCGCCAGCAGCACCGGCTGGACGACGCCATGGCGGCCTTCCGCCGCCAGCTGGAGATCATGAGCGAGCTGGGCGACATCCGGTCCAAGACCTACGCCCTGGGGAACATCGGCCGCACCTACCAGCGCCAGTACAACTACCCGATGGCCATGGAGTACTACCGCCGCCACCTGGCGCTGGCCGAGCAGCTGGGCGACAAGCGCAGCATCAGCTTCGCGGAAGCCGCGCTAGCGGGGCTGTACCACGTGCTGATCGCCTATCCCAAGGCCTGGGCCCATTACGACCGGGCCATCAGGCTGTGCCGCGAGCTGCAGCTCAAGCCGGAGCTGGCCGACAACCTGTCGCAGACGGCGGAGCTGTTCCTGCAGCAGGGCGACCACGGCCGGGCCGCTGCGCTCAACGAGGAGGCGCTGGCCGTGGCCGGGGAGACCGGCGCGCCGGCGCTGGCCTTCCGCTGCCGGCTGCTGGCGGCCCGCATCGCCAGCCAGCGCGACCCGCAGGGCGCCGCGGCCCGGATGCGCGCGCTGCTCGAGGGTCCCCTGAAGCCCGACCAGCGGGCCGAGGCCTGCTACCACCTGTTCCGGCTGACCGGCGACGAGGACTGCCGGCGGCAGGCGCAGCAGGCGTGCCGGGCGGTGCTGGCCGAAACGCCCGACCTGGCGACCAAGCTGCGGCTCGAGGAATTGTCGTAAGTATCACCCGCGGCGCGTCGCCGCCGGGTCGACCGAACATCAACCAACAACGGGGGAGCTGAACATGCTGAAAAAGATCCTGATCGCCGTGGGCATCGTGCTGGTGCTGGGCATCGCCGGGTTCCTGATCGTCGGGTACTTCACGATGCGGGGGCCGGACGTCAGCAAGTACGAATCGCTGCGGGAACCGCGGATCGTGCAGAAGGCCGACCAGAAGATGCTGCAGGTCGAGGCCGCGGGCGACCCCAACACCGTGGCCATGAAAGCGTTCGGCCTGCTGTTCCGGACGTATTACAAGAACGTCAAAACGCACGGCATGGTGGCGCCGCTGGCGCGCTGGCCCAAACCGCTGGAAACGCCGCCGGCCGAGTGGATCGGCCTCTACGGCCTGCCGGTGCCGGCCTCGCTCGAGCAGCTGGCCGAGACGCCCAGCGAGCCGGGCTATGCGGTGACGCTGACCACCTGGCAGTACGGCGACGTGGCCGAGATCCTGCACGTCGGCCCCTATGCGAGCGAGGCGCCGACCGTCGAGAAACTGAAGGCCTTCGTCGCGGCCAGCGGCTACGCGATCGCCGGCCCCCACGAGGAGGAATACCTGCGCGGCCCGGGCATGTTCGGCAAGGGCGATCCCAACAAGTACTACACCATCATCCGCTACCGGGTGGAGAAGAAACCCGCCGAGCAGCCCAAGGCAGTCAAGGGCGCGGGGAAATAGCCGGCGGCGCGGGGGGCGGGACGAAATGACGGGGCCGCCTTCGCGTCAAGGCGGCCCCGGGAGGGTTGGCGGAGGGCACGTCCGCTATTCGAAGTCCTTGCCCTTGGTCAGCAGGATGCCGCGGATGATGCCGATCCCGCCGAAGATCAGCATGCAAACCCCGATCCAGAACAGCCCCGGAGTCGATGACCTGCAGCTCCAGGCCAGCCAGCCGCCGAGCACGATGACGATCGCGGCAACGGTGAAAACGAACTTAGGCTTCTTGGCATGGGGCTCGGCTATCTTTTGCCCCAGTTCAGCGCCTTTCCTGGTTGCTAAAAGCATCTCACGCCTCCTCCATGTTTGTATGCGGTTCGCGGGCGATTCCTGATGCCTCGCCCGCGGTTTCTCGGTTCATCGGCAGCGGAGGATGGGAATTCAGCAGCTGGGTTGATCGGCTTGAAATATCGACGGCATTCGAAGTCAATTGGCAGTGATCCAGCGAGATGGCGATCCAGATCTTCGGCACCAACAAATGCCAGCGGACGCGGGCCGCGCTGCGGTTCTTCAAGGAACGGCGCGTGGCGTTCCATTTCGTCGACCTCGCAGTGAAGGAGCTCTCGCCCGGCGAGTTCGAGAGCGTCCGGCGGGCCGTCGGCCTGGAGGCGATGATCGACCGCGGGGGCAAGGAGTTCGCGCGGCAGGGCTTGCAGTACCAGCGGTTCGATATCGAGGCCGCGCTGAAACGGAACCCGGGATTATTGAACACGCCGATCGTGCGAGAGGGCCAGCGGGCCACCACCGGGTATCAGCCGGAAGCATGGGCCGCGTGGATCACCGGAATCCAATAAAGCAACCAGGAATACACGAATGCTGAACCGGGATCCCTTGATCCCTGGTTCCCTGATGGATCAATCGGCTATTTGGATGGCGACGTCCTCGATCACCATCGGCTCGACCGGCGCGTCGCCGGGTTTGGTCTTGGCCCCGGCGATCTTGTCCAGCACCTCGAAGCCCTCGTAGAGCTGGCCGAACACGGTGTAGCCCTGGGCCGGGCCGCCGCCCGCGGGGTGGTCCAGGAAATGCGCGCCCTTCTCGGGGTGCACGATGTAGAACTGCGAGCCGATGGAGTTGGGCGCGTTGGTCTTGGCGTAGGCCAGCGCCCCGCGGATGTGCGCCAAGTCGGGGTGGTACTGGTCGCCGATGGTCGTGCCCGGCCCCTTGTAGGAATGGCCGCCGGTGCCGTTCTTATTGGTGAAATCGCCGCCCTGGACCATGAAGTCCCGGATGATGCGGTGGAACGGCGCGCCCTTGTATCTGCCGGCCTTGGCCAGCTCGGTGAAATTCTTGACGCCCTCGGGGATCAGGTCGGGGAACAACCGGAACTTCATCACGCCCTGGTTGGTGGTCATCACGGCCACGGTCTCGCCCGGCTTGGGCATATCCTGCTGCATGGGGTCCCTTTCGGTGGTGGATTGAGGCTATTTCATCGTTAGTTTAGAACGAAACGGTGCCGGTGTCAAGCGATATCTGCCCCGGCCGGAACGATCGAGCAACGGGGACACGATCCAACAGGAGGGCGCGATCCGGTGCGAAACATGTCTGCAGAACAGGTCATCAAATTGCTGAACCTGAAACCGCTGGAGTTGGAGGGCGGGTATTTTTCCGAGACCTACCGTTCACGGACGCGGATCCCGGCTGACCGCCGCGGCCAACGGCCGTGCAGCACCGCGATCTACTACCTGCTGACCCCGGACACGTTCTCGGCCCTGCACCGGCTGCGCAGCGACGAGGTGTTCCACTTCTACGCGGGCGACCCCGTGGAGATGCTGCTGCTGCGGCCCGGCGGTCAAAGTGAGGTGCTCGTGCTGGGCAACGACCTGGCGCGGCGGCGGCGCCCGCAGGTCATCGTGCCGCGCGGCGTATGGCAGGGCGCGCGGCTGGCCCGCGGCGGGCAATGGGCGCTGCTGGGGACCACCGT
>DATJQG010000369.1:0-3685 GCA_035506015.1 Candidatus Edwardsiibacteriota bacterium | reverse complement strand
CATTGGCCGATGCCGTCCCCGGGGTGATGCTGTCCAGCAGCCGCGCGAACCGTTGAGTGATCGCCCGCCGGTCGTACGCCGATACCTCCGCGGCTTCGGGCTTAAACAGCGGTCGTCCCTGCTGCCGGCGCTGGTAGAGCGCGGCGATGGCGGCGGCCAGGCCCTGGGCGTCGCGCGGATCCAGGATGATGCCCGCCTTGGTCTGCGCGATGATCCTGGCCGCGGCGCAACCGGCCGGGATCGAGGCGATCACCGGCCGGCCGGCGCCCAGGTATTCGTACAGCTTGCTGGAGGAAACGGTCGGCCCCTCGCGGGCGCCGATCACCAGCCACAGTGCGTCGGCTTGCGTGATCAACGCCAGGCTCTGCTGGTGGGGAAGGTAGGAGCGGAAATCGAACACATCGGAGATGCCCAGCCGGGCGACGATCCCCGGGTCCTGCGGCCGGTGGCTGCCGGCGATGACGACGCGGAGATCGGCATACAGCTGCGGCTGGTTGCGCTTGAGGTGGGACACCGCCTCGGCCAGCACCGCGGGATTGCGGTCGCCCATGAACGTGCCGCTGTAGGCCAGCGTGAATTTCTGTCCCCGGTCCGGCCGCGGCAGACCGGCGAAGTCCTGCGGATCGTAGCCATGGGGCACGACCACGAACTTGTCCGGCGGCTGATCCGCGGCGCGCAGGCCGTCGGCGATCTCCCGGTTGATGGCCATCACCAGCCGGGAATGCCGGCTGACGCAGCGTTCCAGCGCCCGGTTGATCCGCTGGTGCAGCGCGGTCGGCAGATGGTTGAGCGGGTTGCGCTGCGACCAGGCGTCGCGGTAATCGGTGACCAGGGGTTTGCCCAGTATCGTGGCCACCAGCAGCGCCGCCAGGTGCGAGGAGTAGGGCGGGGCGGTGGAATAGACGGCGTCGATCCGCTGGCGCCGCCCGGCCCGCACGCCGGCGGCCACGGCGAAAGGGACCCAGCCGATCTTGTTGTCGGGCACGAAGAAGAAGTTGACGAGGTTGATCGAGCCCCGGTGTTTGTTGACCGCGTGGGGGTCGTTGCGGGGGGGCGAAAGGAACAGCGGGTCGAGCGAGCGGGTCCTGACGATCGTGGCCGGGGCGGCCTCGGCCAGCAGTGCGGGATCATGCCCGTAGCTGCCGCGATGGTCGGGCGTGACCACCACCGGCTGCCAGCCGTTCTCGGGCAGGTACTTGACGAACTTGAGGGTGCGCTGGACGCCGCTCATCCCCAGCGGGGGAAAATAGTAGGCCAGGACCAGCAGGCGTTTCATCGGCCGACCGAGCGCTCCAGGCCGCGTACGATCCGCTCGGCGGCATGGCCGTCGCCGTAGAGCAGGGGGTGCCGGGCGGGGCGGCGGGCCGTTGCCAGCGCCCGAATGATCCTGCCGGCGTCCGGCCCGACCACGGTGTTCCAGCCGGCGCGCACGGTCTCCACCCATTCGGTCTCGGCGCGGGCGGTGACGCACGGCGTCCGCAGCAGGTAGGCCTCTTTCTGCAGCCCGCCCGAGTCGGTGAGCACCGCCCGGGCCTGGGACTGCAGGGCCAGCGATTCGCCGTAGCCCACGGGGGACACCAGCCGGACCTGGCCGCGTTTCGCCAGGCGGTCGTAGAGGCCGTACTGCTTGAGGCGGGCCACCGTGCGGGGATGGACGGGGAAGATCACCGGCCAGCCGCATTCGGCCATCGCCCCGGCGATCGCCGCCAGGTTCCGCTGATGATCGGTGTTCTCGGCGCGGTGGATGGTCGCGAACACGTAGCCCCGCGGTTCCACGCCCCTCCGCCCGAGGACCTTCGCCACGGCCCGCGGCGGGGGCAGCAGCAGGCGCAGCGCGTCCGCCATGATGTCCCCCACCATGAAGATGCCGGTGCGGATGCCCTCGCGCTTGAGGTTGGCGACCGCCACCGCCGTGGAGCAGAAGTGGTAGCTGGCGATATGGTCGGACAGCACGCGGTTGATCTCCTCGGGCATGGCGCGGTTGAAGCTGCGCATCCCGGCCTCGATGTGGGCGATGGGGATCCCCAGCTTGGCCGCGGCCAGGCTGCCGGCCAGCGTCGAATTGGTGTCGCCGAAGATCACCACCGCGTCCGGCCGCTCCTTGACCAGCACCGCCTCCAGCTTGACCAGCATGGCGCCGGTCTGCGCGGCGTGGCTGCCCGACCCGACGTTGAGGTTGTGATCCGGTTCGGGGATGCCCATCTCGGAGAAGAACTGCGCGGACATGGCGTGGTCGTAGTGCTGGCCAGTATGCACCAACACCTCGCGATGGTGGCGGCGCAGGGCGCGGCACAGCGGCGCGGCCTTGATGAACTGGGGCCGGGCCCCGATGACGGTGAGGATGTTCATCGGATGATCGCCAATTTGATGACCGCTGCCGATGCGCCGGGCGCGCTGATGTGGCACAGGTACAGGCCGGAGGGCAGCGCCGCGGTGTTGAAGTCGCTGCCGGCCCGCAGCGCCAGCTGGTGGGCCGGCGCCGCCGGCCCGTGCCAGACGCCGACCAGCCGCCCGTCGATGGTGTAGATCCGGACCGTGGCCCGGTCGGGCAGCCGCGAGAACACGAGGGAGCGGTCCCGGTCCGGATCGAAAGGGTTGGGCGCGACGCCGCAGTCCGCGGCATCGCTGGTGCGCGCGGCGATATACCGCAGCAGATTGAGCCCCTTGCTGGTGGCCACCCAGATGTCGTCCTCGACCTCGTTTTGCGGATAGACCGCGATGTCGTTGACATCGTCGCTCAGCAGCATCGACCCGTTGCGGTCGATGTCGCTGACGGTATAGTTGACCCAGCGGCCGTCCCAGGTGCGCTGGCTGAGGCCCTGGGCGGTGGCGATCCAGGCGTTGCCCCGGCGGTCGAGCCGCACCGTCCGGACGTCGTCGCTCAGGATGCGGCTGTTGCCGGTGTTCCAGGTCGTCACGGCCAGCCGCCCCGTGGCGCCGTCATAGCGGCCGCGGCACAACCCCTGGGCCGTCGCCAGCCACAACGAATTGTCATCCCCGACGGCGATGCTTCTGATGTTGACGTTGGGGAGGCCGGCCTCGGTGCCGAAATGCGACCAGGTCCCCGCGGCCTCGTCGCAGCGGGTGAGGTCGTTGTAGTACGAGCCCAGCCATAGCGCGCCGTCATGGTCCTTGGCGATCGAGATGATCCACATGTAATTCGAATAGCTGCCGACCGGCGACGGGTCGAGCAGGAAAGTCACCGCGCCGGCGGGCGAGAACCTGACGACATAGTTCATCGCTTCGTTGCTGTAGGCGGAAAAGTACTTGTTCCCGGCCGGATCGAGGTACGACGCGCCGACACCGCATCGTTGAGGCAGCGGCGGCGTCGTGATGATCGTATCGGCGCCGCCGGCATCGATGCGGACGATGAACATCCGCAATGCGCTGTCCCACCAGCCGAGGCCGCACCACGCCGTGCCGCCGCCATCGGTCAGCAGCGATGTCACGGGGTCCCCGGCGCAGGGGTTCGGGTACGACCGCCATGTCCCGCCGCGCAGGACATTGACCAGCAGGCCGTGGGTCAGGGAATCGACGTAGCCAGCGGGCGCCGCCCAGACCGTCCCGTCCGGCGACAGCGCGATCTTTCCGATGAGGTTGTTGCCGAGGCAATCGAACGGATAGGGATGCCAGCTGGCGCCCGAGAGCTGCGCCAGGCCGGCGGCCGTCCCGGCCCACAGCCGGG
>DATJQG010000368.1:0-4470 GCA_035506015.1 Candidatus Edwardsiibacteriota bacterium | reverse complement strand
TGTCGCGGGAGTCCCTGGCCGCGCGGCTGCGGGCGGTGTTCACGGGATGAGCGGCGGCGCGATGGACGCGGTGCTGAACATCAACAAGCCGTCTGGGATGACATCGTTCGCCGCGGTGTCACGCGTCAGACGGCTTGCGCGCATCGCGCGGGCCGGCCATGCCGGCACGCTGGACCCGCTGGCCGACGGCGTGCTGCTGGTGCTGGCCGGCCAGGCCACCCGCATCGCGCGGCTGCTGGAGGCGCTGCCCAAGCGCTACCGCGCCGTGATCCGGCTGGGGCTGGAGACCGACAGCTTCGACGTCACGGGCACGGTGATGGCCCAACGCCCGGTGCCGGCGCTGGGCGGGGCCGCGCTGCAGGGCGTGTTGGCGCGCTTCACCGGGGAGATCCTGCAGCTGCCGCCGATGTTCTCGGCGCTGAAGAAGGACGGCCAGCCGCTCTACAAGCTGGCGCGCCAGGGCATCGAGGTGGAGCGGCAGCCGCGCCCGGTCACGGTCTACGCGCTCGACCTGGTGGGCATCGCCGGGGACCGCCTGACCCTCGACGTCCGCTGCTCCAAGGGCACATACATCCGGGCGCTGGCGCACGACATCGGCGCCGCGCTGGGCTGCGGCGGCGCGATCGAGCGGCTGACCCGGACGGCGGTGGGGGACTTCGTCCTGGACCGCGCGCTGGACCTGGCCACGGCCACGCCGGAGCAGCTGCGAGGGGCCGCGGCCAGCGTCGATGCCGCAGTAGCGTTCCTGCCGGCCGTCGCCCTGGACGCCGACCAGGCCCGCGCCGCGCGGCACGGCAACAGCTTCGCGGTTGCTATCCCACCCGAAAGCGCACCCAGGCTGCGGCTGCTGCAGGACGGCCGACTGCTGGCGATCGGCACCGTCGCCGGCAACCGGATCCAACCCGACATCGTGTTCGCCCAGGAGCTGTCATGCTGATCACCAAAAAACTGAAGAACTTCGGCAAACTCCATCCCCGCTCGATCGTCGCCTTCGGCGTGTTCGACGGGCTGCACCGCGGCCACCGGGCGCTGATCAAGTCGCTGGTGGCGCGGGCCCGCGCCGTCAGGGCCAACAGCGTGGTGCTGACGTTCGACCCGCACCCGCGGCTGGTGCTGAGCCGGGAGCGCTGGCCGATGCTGCTGACCACCCTGGCCGAGAAGGAACGGCTGCTGGCCGGGCTGGGCGTGGACATCATGGGCATCATCCAGTTCTCGCGGGCGACCGCCGCGATGCGGCCGGAGGACTTCGTCCGGAAAGTCCTGGCCGGGGAGTTGGCGGCCGCCGAGGTGGTGTGCGGCCGGGACTGCGGCTTCGGCCGGGGGCGGCGGGGCGGCCTGGCGCTGCTGGCGGCGCTGGGCCGGGAGCACGGCTTCACCGTGGACCCGGTGCGGCCGCTGCGGCGGGGCGGGCTGAAGATCAGCAGCACCAAGATCCGGCGGGCGCTGCTGGCCGGCCAGCTGGCCGCGGCCAACGAAATGCTGGGCCGGCCGTACCAGTTCTCGGGGACCGTGGTCAGGGGGCATCGGATCGGCCGCGGCCTGGGATACCGCACCGCTAATGTCAAGATCGGCGACCGCTCGAAGCTGGTCCCGGCCGACGGCGTCTACGCCGCGGCCGCGCGGATCGGCGCGCGGATGTACCGCGGTATGCTGTACATCGGCAGCCGGCCGACGTTCCGCGGCCATGGCCGCCAGATCGAGTTCCATGCCTTCGGCGCCAAGGGCGATCTCTACGGCCGGGCCATCGATGTCCGACTGATGAAATTCATCAGGCCCGACCGGAAATTCGGCAATGCGGAACAACTGCGGCTGGCGATCGGACGAGACGAGCGCGCGATCCGCAGATATTTTTCCCGCACCCGCTTGACATCGTCCCGGATCGGTGGTATACGGATAGTATAGCGAACAATACGAGAAGGGATCCCACCATGAAGAGGTTCAGTTTGCTCGTGGTCACGCTGCTGGCCGCGGCGCCGCTGCTGCTGGCCGGCACGATGGAGCTGTGGAACACCGGCCACCATCCGGTGCCGATCCCTCGTTCCTTTGGCGGCAAGAACGCCGACTCGGTGTGGTTCACGGTCGGGGGATCGGCGACCCATGTCCATACCATCGCCCAAGGCCAGGCCGGGTACTGGGCGGTCAACTGCCTGCCCCACGACACCATCCAGTGGGAGATGTGGATCGATACCGACCGCGACGGCGTGTTCGACACCACCGGGGCCGGCAAGGATTACCAGTTGTTCGTCTACAGCTGCGCCAACGGTGACACCGCGTTCGACAAGGGCCTGCCGGACACTTCAGCGGCGCTGGACAGCGTGGAGGTCAACGGTTTCAAGGTCGGGTTGGCGCCGGGGCTCTACTGGTACAAGGCCACCAGCCTGGTCACCGGGCACACCGCCTGCGATTCGCTGCGGGTGACGGCGTTGCCCAGCCCGTGGGCCACCGTGTCGGGCCACGTCCACGTGCCGGGCGACAGCGCGCTGCAGCGGAACCTGTGGGTCGAGGGCGGGCTGGCCAACAGCGGCGACCACTCGATGATCTTCTGGGCCGGGCTGACCGACAGCGCCGGCGGCTACACGATCAGCTTCGACAACACCTATCCCGACTCGGCCTGGAAGATCGGCAACCTGCGCGACCTGACCAGCGGGGGCAACGGCTACGTGGCGCCGGGCGATTCCACGCTGACGGTCACTGCCGGCGCGCACAGCGGCGTCAATTTCTCCTATCAAGCGGCCAGCGACAGCATCACCGGCGACGTCACCATCTACCCGTCCGGCACCCCGCCGTTCGCGATCAGCGGCGGCGCCCGCAAGCAGAACGGCGGCCGCGACAAGAGCATGGTGATCGACGGCTACCACTACCAGGTGTTCTTCACGGCCAGCGACACCGGCGAATGGATGGTCGGCGTGCGGCCCACCGGCACAGTCACCGCCTTCATGCAGCCATCGGATGCCGGCCACCTGTATCCCGTCGGCGCCGGTCACCTCGTCCGGAACTTCGTGTATTACCCGGCCGACGACTCGATCAAGGGCCGGGTCACCGAGCAGGGCGGCGCGCCGACCCGTACCTACGAGCTGTATTCCTCTTCCAATAGTCTGAACGCGAATGCCGCCGCGCTGACCGATGCCCAGGGTTACTATACGCTGCGGGTCTCCAGCCTGGACTCGTCCTACAACGTGCAGGTCGAGAGCAACGACAGCAGCTACCCCATTCCCACCGGCTGGACGGTCACTCCCGGCAATTATCCCAGCGTCAAACCCCCGGCCGCTGGCATCAACTTCAACGTCGCGCCAGCCACGGAGTTCATCAACGGCAGGGTCACCCAGGACACGGGAGACGCCCAGGCCATCAACTATACGAAGATGCGGGTGATGGCCTACCACCCGAACGGCGGCGGCGGCAGTGATGCCGCTCCGGACAGCGCCGGCAACTATTCGATCCCGGTGTACCCGGACACGTTCCAGGTCCAGGCTGAGTGCGACCGGTTCCTGTTCAAACCCGGCCAGTACCAGAACGTCGCCGTCCAGTCCCACGACACCATCAGGGGCAAGGATTTCATCGCCAACTACGGCAACTGCCGGGTGGCGGTCACGCTGTCGGGATTCCCCAGCGGCGATACCACCAGCAATTGGCTCCAGATCAGCGACAGCGCCGGTTGGCCCAACGGCTACGAGGCCGGCGCCAAGGCCGACAGCGCCGGGACCTATTCCCTCTATATCTGCGAGGGCCGGGGCTGGCGCATCGGCCCGCCCAGGCCCAGCGGCTGGCTGGTCGATTCGTCGCAGATCACGCTGGGCACGATCACCCACGCCGACACGCTGCGCCAGGTCACCTTCCATTATTCGCGGGTGACCTCGGGCATCGCCGGGCACATTACGCAGGATGCCGGCGATGCGCAGGCCATCGACAAGCGCTGGGTCAGCGTGATGGCCAACGGCGTCAACAGCGGCTGGAACCCCTACAGCACCTCGGCCGACAGCACCGGCGACTACGTGGTGCTGGCGCCGCCCGACACCTACAACGTCACCGCCGGCGTCGACATGGACCAGCACCGTTTCCTGCTGCGGCGGACGGGGACGGGCAGCGTCGTCGTGCAGGCCGGCGACACCACCACCGGCGTCGACCTGCTGGCCAACTATTGCAACTGCCATGTCAAAGTGACGCTGGTGGGATATCCCAGCGACACGGCCGGCCACCGGCTGGAGGTCCGCGATGCCACCGGGTACCCCGACGGCTACATCAACGGCGCGCAGTGCCATGCCGCGGGCACCTACGACCTCTGGATCTGCAACGGCGGCGGCTGGAACGTCGCTCCGCCGCGGCCCGACGGCTGGATGGTCGACTCGGCCTACATCCAGCTGGGCACCATCACCCACGCCGACACGCTGCGCCAGGTGACGTTCCATTACTCGCAGCTGAGCTCGGGCATCTCGGGCACGATGACGCAGGACCCGGGCGACGCCCAGGCCT
>DATJQG010000367.1:0-2114 GCA_035506015.1 Candidatus Edwardsiibacteriota bacterium | reverse complement strand
GATCGGCTACTGCACCTGGTCGGGGAAAGAGGAGATCCTGGGCCTGAAGACCTCGATGTCCGATATCCCGATCATCGTCGGCGGCAAGTACTTCTTCGGCAACGGGAACTTCAAGCCCTACGGCACCGTGGAGCTCGGTTTCCACATGATGACGGCGAAGGTCGAGGGCACCATCTCCTACTACGGCTATTCGCAGAGCGTCAGCGAATCATCGTCCGAGAGCAAGATGGGCTTCGGCCTGGGCGCCGGCGCGATGATGCCGATGGGCGAGAAGATGAACCTGAACGGCACGATCATGTACCAGTCGATCGCGACCGACGGTTCGAGCCTGAACAACATCGCCATCAAAGTCGGCATCATGTACAACCTGTAATCCGGTGTTGATGGACACCCCCGTAGCAGTACGGGGGTGTTTTTTATTACGCGTTAAACCTTCCCCCGCGCGAACGGGTCAAAACTACTAAAAGAGCCCAATGGCCGACCAGCTGCAGCACGCCATCGACCGGTTCAGATCGGGTGACACGGCCGCCTTCAACGAGATCGTCAGGGCGCACCAGCGCGAGATCTACAACCTGGCCTACCGCCTGACCGGCAACGCCGAGGAGGCCAAGGACCTCACCCAGGACGTGTTCCTGCGGGCCTACCGGGCCCTGCCGGGGTTCCGCGGCGACAGCGCCATCAAGACTTGGCTGTACCGCATCGCCATCAACCAGGGCAACAGCTGGCGGCGCAAGCTTTTTCGGCAGCCGCTGCCGCTGGAGGACGCCGAACAGCTGCCGGCCCACCAGAACGAGGACCCGGGCCTGGCGCTGGCGGTCAAACAGGCGGTGGCGCGCCTGCCCTACAAGCAGCGCAGCGTGTTCGTGATGCACCAGTACCAGGGCTTGAAGCACGAGGAGATCGCCCGGATCACCGACCGCACCGTGGGCAGCGTCAAGGCCAACTACTTCCACGCCGTGGAAAAACTGCGGCACCAGCTCAAAGGATACCTCTGACATGGAACAGCGCGACGACATCCAACATGATGACCGGCTGGCCCGGCTGCTGGGCTCCTGGCAGGCCGCGGACCCCGGCCCGGGGTTCTTCGCCACGTTGCCAGCGCTCATCCAGGAGCGGGCCCGCCGGCCGCGGCGGCTCGCCAGGCTCGACCCCGCGCTGGCGCTGTCCGGCCTGACCACCGTGATGACGACCGCGATCCTGGTGCTGGGGATCTGGAACATCCAACAGCAGCGCGCGTTCCAGGACCGGCTGGTCTCCGCGGCGGCCGCCTGGTCGGCCGAGCAGACGGCGGGCACGGCCGACCTGCGCGAGGAGGACCTGCCCGGCGTCCAGGCCATCACCGCCGACCCCTCGCTGGGTTCCGCCGTGGAGGGCGCCACCATCGAGAACAAGGACGGCTACCAGCTGCTCGACGACCTCAACGCCGACGAGATCAAGCAGGTGGTCTCAGCATTGACCACGACGAAAGGATGAGATGATGAAACGAACGTTGGTGCTGATCGCCGCGCTGGCGCTGGCCGTATCCGCGGTCCGGGCCCAGCCCGCGCCGCCGCCGGACCTGCCGGATGCGCCGCCGGCCATGGGCGACGGCCCGCAGGCGCCGGGGCCCAGCGACTCCGCCGCCATGGGCAAGGAGCGGCGGATGCTGGAGGCGGTGCGGATCAGCCGGATGACCGAGGCGCTCAACCTCAGCGACGACCAGATCGCCTCGTTCTTCCCGCGGATGCACAAGATGGAGGACGAGATGCGCCAGCTGGGCCGCCAGCGCCGCACGCTGATCAAGGAGCTGGAGCGCCTGCTGCAGGCCAAGGCCAAAGAGGCGGAGCTGCGCCCCCTGGTCGAGCAGATCGACAAGCTGGACGCCCAGCGCTACCAGCGCATGGAGAGCGAGCACGCCGAGCTCGACAAGCTGCTGAGCGTCGAGCAGCGCGCCCGGCTGCGGGTCTTCAACCACAGCTTCGACGACGAGATCCGCACCATGGTGCGCGGCATCAGGGAAAAACGGATGCGGCAGATCAAGCCGTAGCCACAACATAATAATATTTTGTACAGCAACGAAACAAGGAGAGCGACCATGAAGAGGACATTGCTGCTGGCCCTGCTGCTGGCGCTGG
>DATJQG010000366.1:0-2971 GCA_035506015.1 Candidatus Edwardsiibacteriota bacterium | reverse complement strand
TAGTTTTTTCTTAGGTTTCCCCAATGGAAAAGGGCCCTCGCAGCGAGGGCCCTTTTTTTGTCGTATTGATATTCCCGTTCCTGCCGTTCCGGCAGCGGGGTCACTTCCCGTCGGCCATGACCGCCTGATACAGCTTCACGGTCTCGGCGGCGGGTTCGGTCTTCAATTCCTGCCTTACGGTGCGCTGCAGCCGGGAGAAGGCCTCCTGCGCGTCGCCCCGCCGTCCCAAGGCCCCGGCGATCTTGATCAATCCCCGGTACGCCTCCTCGCACAGTCCGTCCCGCTGTAGCGCCATGCCGTAGCATTCCCGGCTGGCGTCCATGCTGCCGTCCCGGAAATGCAGGACGGCCAGCTTCAACAGGGCTTTCTGCTGGCGGTCGTCGTATTGCCGGGACAGCACCTGCACCCACTCGTCGGTCCAGCCGCTGCCGAAGACGCCGCTGGGCATGCCCACGGCCTGGGCCAACAGACGCTTGGCGGCGGCCGCATCCCCGGCCCGCTCGGCGTCCCGCGATCGGGCCAACAGCCCATCGTAGGCGAGGGCATCGACCGCCAGCGGCAGCTCGCCGCTGATCCGGTACCGCCCGCCCTGCTTGACCACCGCCTTGTCGCAGGTCCTGCCGACGGATTTCTTGAGCCCGCCCCGCACCTCGAACAGCACCAGGTGGAAATTGGCGACGGCTTGCTTGGGCTTGACCCCCGGCCACATCGCCTCCAGGATCTCGTCCCGGCCCGCGCCCCGTTCGCCATGATACGCCAGATAGCAGAATAGCTGGCTGGCCTGGCGCCGCAGCTGCCCGGTGATCTCCCGGTCGTCCAGCAGCAGCCGGGGCGGGCCGAACAGCTGGATCCGCAGCTGCGGCCCGCCGGCCGCTGGCGATGGCGCGATGGCGGCGGCCTGGTACGCCGGAAGCGACAGCAGGTACGCCCGTTCGGCTGTGCACTTCTTCGCCAGCGCCGCCAGTACGGGGCTGGCGCGCAGCTCGCAGGCCAGCATCCCGCTGAAGCCATGATCACGGCACAGCGCGACGGCCTTGCCGAACCATCGCATCGCGTCCTGCGGCCGCTTCGAACCAGACTGGATGCCGGCCTTGGCCAGGCAGCAGTAGATCTCGCCCATCCGGCCGAAATACTTGCAGGCCTGGTCCCAACACGATGCCAGCGTTTCACCGGCGGCGCGGTAATCGCCCCGGGCAGTCTCGATCAGGGCCAGTTCCAGGATCGCGGCCACCTGGTCGATCGGGCCCAATGGCTGCTGCTTCATCAGATCAAGATAGCGCAGAGCCCGGGCGTAATCGCCCCGATAGCGGGCCAGCCGGCTGAGCTGTCGCAGGGAAATGCAGACCGAGCGCGTCCAGTTCATTTCCTGGAAAATGTCACGGGCCTTCTCCAGATGCGCCTGGGCCTTGTCCCAATCGCCCTGGTAGAGGCGCAGGTACCCGAACCCGAACTCCAGCATCGACGCCGAGAACACGTCCTCGTAGTCGCGGCACACCTCACGCCCGTGATTGAGGCATTGCTCGGCCCAGCCGGTCTGCCCCAGGTCCAGGGCGATCTTGGCCGCATTGTGGAAGTACGAGCCCACCAGGTGGAAGTAGTTGTCGCCGATCCGCTCGATGATGCGCTGATAGACCTTGAAGGCCTGCCGCTTTTCCCCGGCGCTTTCCAGCAGCACGGCCTGTTTCTGCTCGATGTAGATCACCTGGCCCTGGTTATCCGTCTGGTCCAGCAGCGCGCGGGCCCGGTCCAGATAGGCCCGGGCTCTTCTGATATCGCCCAGCCCCTCGACCAGCACCTGTGACGCGAACCCCAGAATGGATATTTTCAGGTCAATATCCCTGGCCGCACAGCACGCGAACGCCTGCACCAGCGTCTCCAGGGCCTGCCGGGATTCCCCTTTACGGTGCAAAATGATGCCCTTTTCCGACAGCACGTAGGCCCGGGATGGTTTCGTCGTATCCGTGTCCACCAGCCGCGACTCGGCCTTCTGGTACAGGGCCTCGGCCTGCTCGAGCTTGCCCTGCTCCTTGCACAGCGCCGCCTGGAGAGCGTACAGCCAGGGCTCTTCGTCAAAGGCGGCTGCCGGCAACCGGTCGAGCCAGGACCGCAGCAGGACGAACTGCGCCCGGTTGATCAGACGCTCCCGCTGTTGGCCGATCAGCCGCACCGCCTGGCCGTGCTGTCCCGCCCGCAGGAAATGATCGATGGCCTTGTCGGGCTCGCCCTTCCCGTCGAAATACGCCGCCGCGCGGCCGTGCAGCTCCCGCCGTTCCGCCGGGTCGGTCAGTTGGTCGTAGAGGAACTCCCGGAACAGGTTGTGGTAGCGGTAGGTCCCGTCATCGGCCACGGTGACGAACACGCTGCCCTGTTCCAGCTCGGCCAAGCGCGCCGCCGCATCCCGGGCGTCCAGCACCACGCGGCAGGCCTCGGGATCCATTGTCTCCAGCACCGCGCTGCGCCGCAGGAACTCCCGCGCCGCCGGCCGCTCGCGGGCGAAGATCTCCAGCGCGAAATAGCGGAACAGGTCGCCCTGCGCGGTGCGGTAGGTCCGCAGGGTTTCGCCGACGGTCCGGCCGTCCCGCAGGGCCGCCTGCACGATCAGCTGCACGCCCGTCACCCAGCCCTCGGTCTGCTGCGCGAGGCCCTGCAGCTCGTCCTGGGAGATGCCGGCCGTCGCGCCCGGTCCCAGCAGCCCCCGGATCTCGTCCGCGGTGAATCTCAGGGCTTCGCGCGTCAATTCGGCCACGTCGCGCTTGGCCCGCCACTTGGCCAGCAAGGACAGCGGCGGCTCCCGGCGCGACGCCAGCACCACGTGGACCGTGGCCGGCAGGTGGTCGATGAAATAATCCAAAGCCGGGTGCACGGCGCTGTCGTCGGCCAGGGCGTGGTAGTCGTCCAGCAGCAGGAACAGCTCCTCGTTGCGCTTCTCCACCAGCTCGTTGATCAGCGTGCCCATCGCCAGCCGGTGGTC
>DATJQG010000365.1:0-5152 GCA_035506015.1 Candidatus Edwardsiibacteriota bacterium | reverse complement strand
GGTCGCGCGCCACGTCCCAGCGGCCCGAGAGGAACGAGTAGAAATCCAGGATCGGGCTGTCCATCGCGTAGCGGTAATAGTGCCGGCCGCGCTCGTACCATTCCTTCTGCACATAGCCCGGCGCCAGCGCGGTCTGGCCGCTGTCGGTGCCCACGGTGCAGGCGAAGTCGATCCAGTCGGCGTCATTGGCGATGTAGGTGTTCATCCGGGCCAGCGAGTCGCCGACCGGCGCCATCCGCTCCTTGTTGGGCAGGCCCTGGCGCTTGCGGACGCGGTCCTCGGCCAGCTCGTTGTCCTCCTGGTAGCCGACCGACGGCAGGTAGTCCTTGTTGTTGACGAACATGCCGTTGGCCGCCAGGTCGGTGTTCAGCCCCTGGTTGCGGAAGCCGCGCACCCGGCAGGAGGTCCCGAACTCCAGCGCCAGCGAGTCGCCGGGCTTGAGCGGCGTCTCGAGCGCGTAGATGATCATCCCGCGCTGGCGGTCGCACAGCACCTGCGTGGCCGGGCGGCTCCATGCCAGGCGGGTCAGCTCCAGGTCCTCGCGCGGGATGGTCAGCAGCACGGTGTCCACGGCCGCCGCGTTCTTGTTGCGCATCCGGAAGGTGCCCGAGAAGGCGATGGCCTGGCGCGAGGGGTACATCTCCACCGTCACGTCGCTGGCCACGATCCGCGGCTGGGGCAGCTGACGGTACCGCTTGTAGAGCTTCTCGTACTCAGCCTGCAGCTGCTCCCGCTGCGTGCGCGAGCGGTAGATGTTGAGCACGTTGGTATTGTAGTAGATCCACACACCCAGAGTGGCGAATCCGATCGTTGCGACGAGCGCGGTGACCGCCACGGGCCGGGTCAGCCGCCGCCGGGCCGCGGCCAGCCTGTCCTTCAGCGACTGCCCGGTGCCGCGCACCAGGAACAGGTGCGCCAGCAGCCCCAGCACCACGGCCAGGCAGGCCCAGTACAGCTTGAACGAGAGGAACCCGGGCAAATAGCCGCCGTAGCCGTTCATGTCCGAGATGCGGTAGCCGGGGTCGGACGAGAACTGGTAGAGGTTGTGCTCCAGCCCGAACTGGGGCATGAACAGGATGACCAGGTAATACCCGATCATCACGAAATGGCCGAGGTACTTGTTGTTGACGGCCACATGGACGAAGAAGGTCAGCACCACCAGCAGCAGGAAATCGGGCAGGCGCAGGCCGAACAGGTCGGTGAGATACAGCCCCAGCTGGTAATGGTGGTAGCCCGAGAACGTCTGGTAGGCCAGGCCGGTGGCCATCAGCACCAGCAGCAGCAGGACCTGCACCAGCGCCAGCCCGGCCAGCTTGGCGGCCGGGGCCAGCCAGTCGGGCACGGGCATGGCGTCCAGGATCTGGCTGGCGCGGCGGTCGCGGTCGCGCCACACCGCCTCGCCGGCGAAGAAGGTCAGGATGATCAGGATGAACACCGTGAACATGCCGTGGAAGTTCTCCAGCACCATGGCCGTCACCGGCCAGACATCGGTGTCGTACATCCGGCCGACGTTGCCGGCGTTGACCAGCGTGAACAGCACGCCGAAGATCAGGATCACGCCGAAGTAGAGGTTGCCGGCCACGGCCGTGAACTCGCGCCGGGACGACGCCGCGAACAGCCGCAGGCGGTCGGCCGCCGAGAACCGCTTGGCGACCGCGGCCGCCGCCGCAGCGGCGGCCGGCGCGGCGGGCGTCTCCTGGATCTCCGCCTTCCGGCCGGGCCGGAACCCCAGCGCGAACTGGGAGAAGCGGAACAATCCGAACGAGACCCCCAGGAACGCCGCCGCCAGGGAGAGCCAGGCGGCTCGGTTCAGCAGGAACAGCCCTTCCAGCGGCATCAGCCGCGTGTTCTTCTCGGCGATGGTCCAGTACCGGAAGGCGGTGACGATGCCCGCGGTCATGCCCAGCGGGTCGGCCAGCGCCGCGACGGTGCGGTTGTCGATCACCGCCATCATGTTGGTGGCCATCAAATAGCCCAGGAACAGGGCCACCGCGGCCACGTACACCGGCATCAGCTTGCGGAAGATGATGGTCAGGCCGAAGAACACCGCGCTCATCAGGAACAGGTTGGGGATGACGCTGACCGCGTAGGGCCACAGGTAGTAGCTCAGATGGAACGGGCCGATCAGCGCCCGGTCGAACACCGGCAACGACGTGGTGAACAGGATGCCCAGCGCCGGGGCGGCAAAGACGAACACCAGGGTCACGAACGACCCGGCGAAGCGGCCGCCCAGGTAGGCGAATTTGGAGACCGGCTTGGTGAAGAAGAAGGGATAGGACTCATGCTCGAAGTCGCGGGCGATGCCGCCGGCCGCCACCGCCGAGACCACCAGCATCCCGAAGTAGGCCATGAAGCCACACAGCAGGTAGATGGTCAGGGGCGAGTTGAGGTGGACCTTGCCCGAAGCGTCGCCCAGCACCACGTTGCCGCTGCCCAGCACGCCGCCCGCGCCCAGCACGGCCAGCACCGCGGCCAGGAACACGCCGCCGAAGTAGACCCAGGTCGAGAGCTTCTTGAAGCGGTAGCGCAGCTCGTAGAGGAATATTTCTTTGAACATAGTTCCTTTACACCGCAAAGGCGCGAAGGACGCGAAAAAACCCAAATGCTGGTAAAACGGCGAAAAGCCCTGGTGTCCTTTGCGTCTTGGCGGTTCAGATCATTTGCCGTTGTCGCCGGTGAAGGCGGCGTCGGCCAGGCGGATGGTGGCGAAGTAGACGTCCTCGAGGTCGGGGGTGGCCGGCGCGAAGCCCTCGCCGGGGTCGCGCTCGCTGAACGCCCGGGCGATGGTGCGGCCGCCGTGCAGCCGGGTGGAGATCACGGTCAGCTTTTCCCGCAGGGACAGGAGCGAGGCCCGGTCGGTCTCCTTGGTCCAGATCTTCCCGGCCAGCTTGGCCACCTCGTCCTGGGGCCGGCCGCTGCGCAGCACCCGGCCCTTGTGGATGATGGCCATGCTGTCGCAGAGGTCGGAGACGTCGTCCACGATGTGGGTGGAGAGGATCACCACCACGTTCTGGCCGATCTCGGCCAGCAGGTTATGGAACCGCTGGCGCTCCTCGGGGTCCAGGCCCGCGGTGGGCTCGTCCACGATCAGCAGCCGGGGGTCGCCCAGCAGCGCCTGGGCGATGCCGAAGCGCTGCTTCATGCCGCCGGAGAACGTGCCCAGCCGCTTGAGCCGCACGTCCCAGAGGTTGGTCTGGCGCAGCAGGGCCTCGACGGCCTTCGTCCGGTCCTTGCCCGCGGGGATGCCCTTCAGGCCGGCGAAGTGGTCCAGCAGGTCCTGGCAGACGGCCTTGGGGTCCAGCCCGAACTCCTGCGGCAGGTAGCCCAGCAACCGGCGCACGGCCTGCTTGTCGCGCAGCACGTCGAGGCCGTCGAGGTCGGCGCTGCCCTTGTCGGCGTCCTGCAGCGTGGCGATGGTGCGCATCAGCGTGGACTTGCCGGCGCCGTTGGGCCCCAGCAGGCCGAACATCCCGCTGAAGATCGCCAGCGACACGTTGTCCAGCGCCCGCACGCCGTTGGGGTAGGTCTTGGAGAGGTTGTCGATGGTCAGTTGCATGGCGCTCCTCGGATATTTTTTACCACCAAGACACCAAGGTCACGAAGCGGCCCAAAGCCGGGTCTTGGTGCCCTTTGTACCTTCGTGGTTCGGTAAATACTACGGAAGGACTGTTGCGTTTGTTCCAGCGGGCCGGTCCCGGCAGCGGCGCCGCAGGTCGCCGATCGACAGGTACTTGCCGGGGCAGGAGGTGCGCTCGTGCTTGCCCGGCCGGAACACCACGGTCAGCGAGTCGGCATCATAGCTGATGTCGCCCCACGGCACCTGGTCGTGGCCGATGATGTTGCCCGCGGGGATGCCGTACTGCTGCTGCAGCGCGCAGACCAGCGAATCCAGCGCCAGCAGCTGCTTTGTGGTCGGCCGCGTCCGCTCGAAGTCCCCCACCAGGCAGATGCCGATGCCGTAGATGTTGTGGTACCAGGCGTTGACCGTGACGTGGGTGCCGGCCATCTGCTTCTTCCAGCGGAAGCCCTCCTCGACCTGGCCGTCGCGCGAGCCGTGGCCGTTGCCGATCACGAAATGGTAGGCCAGCCCGCCGTAGCCCATCTGGGTGTGGTAGGCGTCGAAGCTCTTGGCGTTGCCGCTGGCGGTGGCGCTGTTGTGGATCACGATGTACTTCCAGCCATGCGCGCAGGCCGGCCGCTTGTAATAGACGTCGTCCCACGTGGGCGCGAGGGTCTGCGCGGCCAGCTGGCAGGCCAGGATCAGCGTCATCAGGTGCATGGCGTGTTCAACCCTTGAGCTCGGCGATGCGGTCACGGTACAGCCGGCGGGTGTGGCCGGCCGCCAGCCGCGAATAGACGGTGAGGGCGGCGCTGCGGTAGTCGGAGCTGCCGGTCAGCCGGAACAGCTCGTACAGCGGCGGCGCCTTGGCCTGGTCGTCCTGGGCCTGGTGCAGCAGCTGGCGCAGCTCGCGCTCGCCGCGGCCGCGGTCGGCCGCGGCGTGGGCCAGCGCCAGCGCGATGGCCGCGCGCCGCTGGGCGTCGACCCGGTTGGTGGCCTGCGCCAGCGACCGGCCCTCTGCCGCCAGCGCCTCGGCCTCGCCGGCCCGGCCGCCGTGGACCAGGTACTCGGCCAGCACGGCCAGGTAATTGCAGCGGTAGTAATCGTTGCCGGTCTCGAGCGACAGCTCGATGGCGCGCCGCAACAGCCGCTCGCCCTCGGCGGCATGGCCGGTCTCGAACTGCGCCACGCCCAGGTTGAAGTACGATTCCGGCAGCTCGCCCTTGTCGCCCAGCTCCTCGCACAGCAGGGTGTCGCGCTGGTAGCACTCCAGGGCACGCTGCCAGTCGCCTTGCTCGCCGTGGACCGTCCCCAGGTTGCTGAGGGCGATCGAGCTGCCGCGCTTGTACCCGATGGCCTCGCAGATCCGCAGCTGCTGCTCCAGGTCGGCGACGGCCTCGTCATGCCGGTTGGTGAGGTAGCGGATCATGCCGCGGGCGCCGTACGCGTTGCTCAGGCCCTGCCGGTCGCCGATCCGCCGGTCGATGGCCAGCTGCTCGCCGATCAGCCCCTCGGCCATGGCGTAGTTCCCCAGCTCCTTGTGCACCAGCCCCAGGTTGCCGAGGGCCGTGGCCAGGGGCCGCACCGCGCCCA
>DATJQG010000364.1:0-2851 GCA_035506015.1 Candidatus Edwardsiibacteriota bacterium | reverse complement strand
GAAAAAGCCATTGCGTTAGATCCTAATTATAAGGATGCTAGCAACAATAGGAAGATTATAAATAATATGATTATTTCATCTGGTAAAGGGAAGGTTTATAAGTGAATGGCAAATACGCTTAAATAACGCTATAGATATTTTTAGATTCGCTATATTTGTGTTGCTGAAAAATAAAAAGCCCCTGCCTTAAGCAAAGGCAGGGGCTTTGACTTCCCTGAGAATATTAGCGCAGCTCCTTCTTTAAATACTGCCCGGTGTAGGACCGCTTATTGGACGCCACCTGCTCGGGCGTGCCTTCGGCCAGGATCTGCCCGCCCAGGTCGCCGCCCTCGGGCCCTAGGTCGATGATCCAGTCGGCCGACTTGATCACATCCAGGTTGTGCTCGATCACGATCACGGTGTTGCCCATGTCGGCGAGGCGCTGCAGCACGGCCAGCAGCATCTTGACGTCCTCGAAATGCAGGCCGGTGGTGGGCTCGTCCAGGATGTAGAGGGTCTTGCCGGTGGCGATCTTGGAAAGCTCGGCCGAGAGTTTCACTCGCTGCGCTTCGCCGCCCGACAATGTCGTGGCCGACTGCCCGAGTTGGATGTAGCCCAGGCCGACATCGGACAATGTCCGCAGCTTGCGGGCGATCTTGGGGATGCTGGCGAAGAACTGGCTGGCCTCGGCCACGGTCATCCGCAGCACCTCGGCGATGTTCTTGCCCTTGTAGGCCACCTCCAGCGTCTCGCGGTTGTAGCGCATCCCCTTGCAGACCTCGCACGGCACGTAGACGTCGGGCAGGAAGTGCATCTCGATCTTGACGATGCCGTCGCCCTCGCAGGCCTCGCAGCGCCCGCCCTTGACGTTGAACGAGAACCGGCCGTTGGCGTAGCCGCGCAGCTTGGCTTCCGGCGTCATGGCGTAGAGCTCGCGCAGGTAGGTGAACAGGCCGGTATAGGTGGCCGGGTTGGAGCGCGGCGTGCGGCCGATCGGCGACTGGTCGATGTTGATCACCTTGTCCAGGTTCTGCCAGCCCTCCAGCTTGGCGTGGCGGCCCGGCTGGGCCCGCGCCCCGAACAGCCGCTGGGCCAGCGCGCGGTACAGCGTGTCGTTGACCAGCGTCGACTTGCCCGAGCCCGAGACGCCGGTGATGCAGATGAACGTCCCCAGCGGGAACTTGGCGTCGATCTGCTTGAGGTTGTTCTCGGCCGCGCCCCGCACCGCCAGGAAATGGCCGTTGCCGGGCCGCCGCCGGGCGGGGTAGTCGATGGCGCGCTGGCGCGACAGGTACTGGCCGGTCAGCGATTCCCTGGTCTGCATCACCTTCCTGGGCGGGCCCGAGACCACCACCCGGCCGCCGTTGGCCCCGGCGCCCGGCCCCAGGTCGACGATGTGGTCGGCGGTCAGCATGGTCTCGCGGTCGTGCTCCACCACGATCACGGTGTTGCCCAGGTCGCGCAGCTTGATCAGCGTGTTCAGCAGCTTGATGTTGTCGCGCTGGTGCAGGCCGATCGACGGCTCGTCCAGCACATAGAGCACGCCGGTGAGCGAGGCGCCGATCTGGGTCGCCAGGTGGATGCGCTGGGCCTCGCCGCCCGACAGCGACTCCGAGGAGCGCTCCAGGGTCAGGTAATCCAGCCCCACGTCCTGTAGGAAGCCCAGCCGGCTGTTGATCTCCTTGAGGATCTGCTTGGCGATGGCGCGCTCCTTGTCGGACAGCTTGAGCTCGCCGGCGAAGAAGCTTTTTGCCGCCTTGACCGACAGCCGCGAGATCTCGTGGATCGACCGCTGCTGCACCTTGACGGCCAGCGATTCCGGCTTGAGCCGGGCCCCGCCGCAAGCCGGGCAGGGCAGCACCGACATGTACTTCTCGATCTCGTAGCGCACGTACTCGGAGTCGGTCTGCTGGTAGCGCCGCATCATCATCGGCACGATGCCCTCGAACTTCTTCGAGAACTCGTAGATGTTGTCGCTGGAGGCCGACTCGTACTTGATGCGCACGCTCTGGTCGCTGCCGAACAGCAGGATCTGGCGGGCCTTGGGCGGCAGGTCCTTCCAGGGCACGTCCAGCGAGAAGCGGTAGGCCTTGGCCACGGCCGCCAGCTGGGCGCCGATCCAGTGGCCCATCGGGTCGCCGAAGTAGGAGACCGCGCCCTCGTTGACCGTGAGGTCGGCGTTGCCGATCAGCGACTCGGGGTCGATCTCCATCTTGGTGCCCAGGCCGGAGCAGGCCGGGCAGGCGCCGAACGGGGAGTTGAACGAGAACATCCGCGGCGCCAGCTCGCCCAGCGAGATGCCGCAGCTGGTGCAGGACAGTTTCTCGCTGTACAGGACCTCGTCCTGATCATTGGAGATCACGTTGACCAGGCCCTCGCCCAGCTTCAGCGCGATCTCCAGCGAATCGGCGATGCGCTTGGCGCTCTTGGCCGAGAGCGTGATGCGGTCGACCACGGCGTCGATCGAGTGCTTCCTGTTCTTGTCCAGGGCCGGCACGGCCTCCAGCTCGTAGAGCTTGCCGTCCACGCGGGCCCGCACGAAACCGTCGCGCCGCAGCCGGTCGAACACCTCGCGGTACTCGCCCTTGCGGCCGCGCACCAGCGGTGCCAGCAGCTGGACGCGGGTGCCCTCGGCCCCGGCCATGACGGCGTCGGTGATCTGCTGCACGGTCTGCGAGGCGATCGGTTTGCCGCACTTGGGGCAGTGGGGCCGGCCCACCCGGGCGTAGAGCAGGCGCAGGTAGTCGTGGATCTCGGTGACCGTGCCGACCGTCGAGCGAGGATTGTGGCTGGTCGCCTTCTGCTCGATGGAAATGGCCGGGCTGAGGCCCTCGATGAGGTCCACGTCCGGTTTCTCCATGAGCTGGAGGAA
>DATJQG010000363.1:0-2840 GCA_035506015.1 Candidatus Edwardsiibacteriota bacterium | reverse complement strand
GGCGGCCTTGGCCGCGATCACCGTGAAGCTGCGCTGGCCGCTGCGGTAGACCATGGTGCTGTCGGAATCGCGGGATGCGATCCGGATCACGTAGCTGCCGGTGGTCTGCAGCGTATAGCCGGCCTGGAACGTGCTCGCCGTGGGGTGGATGAAATTCAGTCGCTGCGGCGCTCCACCGTTAAAGATCAGGTTGGCCGTGTCGAGGTTGTCCGGCGATAACAGGCGGTGGTTCGAGACCATGCTGATGCCCAGGCTGTAGCTGAAGGCCGGGTTCTGCAGCAGGCCGATGTTCAACTCGGGCATGGTCAGAAAAACGTTGAAAACGCAGGCCATCGCCGCGGAGGCGGCCGGAATGCCCGTGATGGAGATGCCGCTGCGAGTAATGCCGTCGTTGAGCAGGGAGGTCGGATAGTTCGTGCCCGTGCTGTCGAAGCTGCCCTGGGTCGAGCTGTTCCAGAGGTCGGCCGCGTCGCCGGGCGCGCCCAGGCCCCACCAGAGGCCGGAGGTATAGTCGGCCGTGGTGTCGTCCGTTTCCTCCAGCGCCACGCCATAGGGCCGGTTGCGGGTCGTCCCGCTCGTGGAGTTGCTGTTGACGTGGTTGCTCTTGAAGAAGCCGCTGGCAGTGTCGGCGTAGGCCATATCGACATGGTAGATGGCCAGGCCCTGCCCGTAGAGCAGGGAGTCCCAGCGCACGCCGCTGAAGGTGCCCTGCGCGTTCTTGCAACGGTTCTCCACCAGCCAGAACTGCCCGGTGGTGTCCTGTCCCTGCTTGGCCAGTTTGAAACTGCTGGACGACGCGGTCGCCAAGGTGGCGTTGACCGTGTAGGCGCCGTTGGCGCTCACCAGCTGCGGCGAACACCATCCCAGGAACCGGCGGCTCCACAGGTCCAGCGCCACCGGGCGGGCGCCGCTGGAATAATCACCGCCCCAAGATCCGGCGGCCATCAGCGAGTACAGGCCCATGCCGTAGCCCGGCACGGTGCTGGACGAGGTCACCGCGACGTCGTAGAGGTCGACCAAGCCCAGCGCATGGCCGAATTCATGCGCGAACACGCCGCAGCCGATCATGGCGTTGCTCTCGCCGGAATACAAGGTCTTTTCCGGCATGATGATGTACTTGTTGATCTTGACGTACTGTCCGGTGTGCCCCGGCCAGGGGTCGTTGGTGGTGTAGTAGGTCGCGCCGCCCCCCCAGCCGTTGAGCGAGGAACTGTGCGACCAGATCCAGTTGTGATTGGCGTCGGGCTCCTCCTCGCCGCCGCGGCCGGCGTGCACCACCCACACCACGTCGACATAGCCGTCGTTGTTGAGGTCGTACTCGGGCCGCGAGAAATCGACGGCCGCGTCGGCCTGCGCCAGCACGCTGCGGATGAACTCGTAGGCGTTGCCGGTGGTCCCGGGGTTGAGGCCGTTGTTGCCCCCGCCGTAGTAGGCGACGGTGTGGCCGCTGGTGTACCAGCTGGCGACGCTGCCGCTGCAGCTCATGGCGGAGAACGACATGTCGCGGTAATAGTTGTTGACCGATTTGACGCCCGCCCCGCTCGAGAACAGCATCGCCTGGAATTGGGCCTGCGAGTAGGTGCTGCCGCTGTCGCTGAAATAGCCCAGCACCACCGGGTACGAGCGGCTGCCGCTGATCTTGGCCGGTCCGCCCTTGGCCATCTGGTCCGCAAGCAAGCCCTGCGCGGGGTTGTCGATCCGCCCGGCAGCGATCGCCTCGATCAGCGCGGCCGGGGGCGTCACACCGGGCCGGGGCGGCATCGCCGCCGCGGCGGCCGCCAGCAGCAGCGCCGCCGGCAGGATCGTGATGGTCCGCTTCATCGCCCGCCCTCCTTGAGGATCTCGGCCTGTTGTACGTCGAACTGGTAGTCGGCCCCGTCTTTCCGCAGGCAGCCGGTCAACCGCACGCGCTGGTCCAGGAACTGGGACTGCACGGCCGGCGGTGTGCGGGGCGCGGCCCCCGGCCGCGGCGGCGGCACCTCCGCTGGCAGCCAGGGCCGGACCGCGACCGCGGCGCCGGTGCTGTCGGTCAGCGCCAGCCGCAGGTCGGTGAAGTAGTTGGCCCCGGTGTTGCGCAGCAGCCCGCTGACCGCGACGCGCCTGTCCTGCAGCGCCGCGGGGTCCCGCGCCAGCCGGGCCAGCGCGACCTCGGGGGCCGCGCCGCCGCCCGCGGCCTGGCGCTGATGGCAGCCGGCCAGCGCCAGCGCCAGGCAGGTGCAGATGATGATCCTGATCACGATCGTTCCTCCGTTGGGATGTGCGGGGAAAAGAGAACAACGAGGCCGGTGGCGGCCTCGTTGTCGGGCGGACGTTCGCCTCAGAACGCCTTGGCGATGGCGAAGATGCTCTTCAGCTTGTCGTTGGTCTCGCGCAGCCGCGCCGACAGGGTCTTGATGAACACCGACATCAGCTTGTTGGCCAGGTCCTTGTCGTCGGCCATCAGCTTCTTGAAGTCGCGCTTGTAGACGGCCAGCAGCTTGATGGGACCCTCGTGGGCGATCACCGCGGCCGAGCGCGGGAAATCGTCGATCAGCGCCATCTCGCCGAAGTAGTCGCCGGGCCGCAGCACCTTCAGGGCCTCCTCGCCCACGCCCGGGATCATGGTGGACACCCGCACCTGGCCCTCGGTCACGATGTAGAACGCGTCGCCGATCTCGCCCTCCTGGAACACCGCTTCCTCCTTGTTGAAGGCCTTCTCGTAGGCGATGGCCAGGATCTTCTCCAGCTCCTGCTGGGTGAGGTCGTTGAACAGGTAGACTTTTTTCAGCAGGTCGGTGTTCTTTTCCACGGTCGCCATGGAGCTCCTCTCGTTCGGTCCTGGCTTCACCGGCGAAGCCGGC
>DATJQG010000362.1:0-4597 GCA_035506015.1 Candidatus Edwardsiibacteriota bacterium | reverse complement strand
CGTCCGCCGAGCGCACCAACGGATTGATTTCAACCAGCGACGCATCCTTTTCGATGAACAGCCTGAACATGCCGGCCATGATGCCCCTCAGCTGCTTGGCCTGCGCGCCGGCGAAGCCGAGCCGGCGGGCCATCTCCGCTCCGTGGTACGGCCGGTAGCCGGAAACGGGATCGACGGCGATCCTCACGATCTTCTCCGGCGCCTCGGCGGCCACTTTTTCGATCTCCACGCCGCCCTCGATCGAGCCGACAAAGACGTAGCCCGCGGCAGCGCGGTCGGCCAGCAAGCCCAGGTAAAATTCCTTGACAATGTCCGTGTCCTCAGCGACCATCACCTTGCGGACCAGCTTTCCCACCGGGCCAGTCTGCGGCGTGACCAGCGTCATACCCAGCATGGCCGCGGTATACTGCATCGCCTCGGATTTGGATTTGGCCAGCTTGACCCCGCCGGCCTTGCCGCGCCCGCCGGTGTGCGCCTGCGCCTTGACGATCCAGGGCGGGCCCTGCAGCGCGCCCAGCTTTTGTTCGACCTCGGCAGCCGAGATGACGGTGATGTCGGGCTTGACCGGCACGCCGTAGTCGCGCAGCAGCTGCCGCGCCTGGTATTCGTGGATGTTCATGATCGATACCGACAACTATTAATACTAATTATTATTGTTGCGAAAATAAACCGATATGGAAACCACTGAGACTTGGCGATAATTGTTTTTGTGCCATCTATCCCATCGATGACTTAAATAGCATTACCCTTTTTGTACTTCTTCGGCCCCTCCTCGTAGAGGTCGTTGCCCTCGCAGTCCGTGGCCACCACCGCGGGAAAGTCCTCGACCTCCAATCTGCAGACGGCCTCGGGGCCCAGCTCTTCGTACAGCAGCGGCGTTGACTTCCTGACGGCCCGCGCCAGCATGGCCGCGGCGCCGCCGGTGGCCACGAAATACACGCAGCCCCTTTCCTTCATGGCGTCCTTGACCGCCTGGTTGCGCGGCCCCTTGCCGATCATGCCCTTGAGGCCGCACTGTCTGATCAGCTGCGGGGTGTAGGGGTCCATCCTGCCGCTGGTGGTGGGCCCGGCCGACCCGATGACCCTGCCGGGCTTGGCCGGCGTGGGCCCCGCGTAATAGATCACCTGGCCGTTGAGGTCGACCGGCGCCGCGCCGTGCTGTTCCAGCGCCGCGGCCAAACGCTTGTGGGCCGCGTCCCGGCCGATCAGGATCGGTCCCGTGATCAGGACCTCGTCCCCCATCCTCAGGGACCGGGCGTCGCGCTCGTTCAGCGGTGTCGTTATCTTTTTGATCGCCATCGATCCCGCCTACAACGCGCGATGCGCGTGCCGATGGGCATGGCAGTTGATGTTGACCGCCGCGGGCAGCGAGGCCAGGTGGCAGGGTGCGTGCTCGATGTGCACCCACAGGCTGGTGGTGCTGCCGCCCAGCCCCTGCGGGCCGACGCCGGAATCGTTGATCCGCCGCAGGATCTTTTGTTCCAGCGCGGCGTAGCGCGGGTCGTCGTTGGCTCTGCCCAGCGGCCACAACAGCGCCTTCTTGGCCAGCAATGCCACCCGCTCGAAGGTGCCGCCGATGCCCACGCCCACCACGGTCGGCGGGCAGGGGTTGCCGCCGGCCTCGACCACGGTGCCGGCCACGAAGTCGATCACGCCTTGTTCTCCGGCCGACGGCGGCAGCATTTTGAGCCGGCTCATGTTCTCGGCCCCGCCGCCCTTGGGCGCCATGGTGATCTCCAGCCCGTCGCCCGGGACCAACTCGAGGTGGATGACGGCCGGCGCGTTGTCGCCGGTGTTGGCGCGCGCGAACAGGGGGTCGTCCAGCGTGGACTTGCGCAGGCAGCCCTCGCGGTAGCCCCGCTTGACGCCCTCGTTGACGGCGTCCGGCAGGATGCCGCCCTCGATCCGGACGTCGGCGCCCAGGCGCACGAAGAACACCGCCAGTCCCGTGTCCTGGCAGATCGGCACCCGCTCGTTCCCGGCGATCGCGGCGTTGTCCAGGCACTGCCGCAGGATCGACCTGCCCAGCGGCGATTCCTCCTTCGTGAGGGCGTCGTTGAGGCACGCCCGCACGTCGTCCGGCAGGTCGTAGTTGGACTCCAGGCACATGTCCCTGACCGCGTCCGCGATTTTGCCGTATTCGATGCTGCGCATCTTCCCTTCAGCGTATTGAAAACGAGAGATCAGATCCCGTCAGGAGATCACTTCACCTGCGCGACCGCCCGCTTGACGCAGGCCGCGATCAGCTCGGCCGGCGGCCGCTTGATCAGGCCCAGCTCCATCATTTTGTCGGTGATGGCGCGCGCCTCCCTGATGTCGTCCCCGGCCCGCCGGAAGGCCTGGTCGGCGGTGATCGTCACCCGCGCCACGCCGTCCCTGATGGCCTGCATCGCCACGTCGCGGGCCACGGCGGGGAACACCTCCGCGTCGCTCATCCTGGGGATGATGTTGTCCGGCGACAGTCCCTGCCGCGCGGCGTGGGCGGCCAGCGAGTGCGCCGCGGCGATGGCCATCCCGTCGGTGATCTTGCGGGCCCGCACCAGCAGCGCGCCCTTGAGGATGCCGGGGAAGCCCAGCACGTTGTTGACCTGGTTGGGGAAGTCGCCGCGGCCGGTGGCCACGATGAAGGCGCCGGCCTGCTTGGCCGCGTAGGGGTAGATCTCCGGGACCGGGTTGGCGCAGACGAAGACGATGGACTTGTCGGCCATGGTCCTGATCCACTCCGGCTTGATGACGTCGGGCCCCGGGGTGGAGAGCGCGATCAGCACGTCGGCGCCCCGCATGGCCTCGTCCATGGTCTTGACGCCCGCGGGATTGGACTGCTGGCAGATCTCCCACTTGCGGTAGTTGGCCGGGTCGTTCTTGATGTCCTCCCTAAAGGTCCCCAGCGACCCCTTGGTGTCGAACATCACCATCTTGGCCGGGTCCCCGCCGTCGGTCGTGATCAGGCGGAAGATGGTGGTGTTGGAGGCGCCGGCGCCGTAGAGCACGATCCTGGCGTCGCCCAGTTTTTTCCCGGCGACCGTCAGGGCGTTGATCAGCCCGGCCAGGGTGACGCAGCCGGTGCCCTGGGCGTCGTCGTGCCACACCGGGATGTCGCAGGCCTCGCGCAGCGTGTCCAGCACCTTGTAGCAGTTGGGCTGCGAGATGTCCTCCAGGTTGACCGCGCCGAAGCTGGGCTCGGCCATCTTGACGAACTCGATGATCCGGCCGGGGTCGTGGCGCCGCTGGTCGTTGTAGGAGTTGATGCACAGGGCCACGGCGTCGACGCCGCCCAGGTATTTCATCAGGAAGGCCTTGCCCTCCATCACGCCCAGGCCGCCCGGCGGCGTGCAGTCGCCGTCGCCCAGCACCCGGGTGGAGTCGGACACCACCGCCACCAGGTTGCCGCGGTTGGAGAGCTCGAACGAGGCGTCGTTGTCGTCGCGGATGGCGGTGGAGACCTGGGAGACGCCCGGCGTGTACCAGATGTTGAACCAGTTGAACCCGTAGATGCCCGCCTTGGGCACGGTGATCATCTTGCCGCCGTAATATTTGTGCAGGTCGAGGGCCAGTTCCTTCAGCAGGATGGTCTTGCCCCGGTTGATCTGGTCCTGGGTGAGGCCGGCCGGGAACAGTTTTTCCAGGTCCTCGAGTCTCAGGTCGACGTCAGCCATGGCTGGTTTCTTTCCTTTGGATTGTGCGGTCGGGCGCGGCATTTGGTCGAAGCGGGACATTAATTAAAACACAACCCGGCGTAATTGTAAAGCGAATTTTCCATGATATTTGCGTGCTTCGGCCCGGCCATTTTTCGGTTGACAGCCGCGCGCCGGAGTGATATTCTTTTTGAACGATTTGTGCTATAATATTAAGTGGACCTCATCCAGATAAATCCCTATGTCACCGACCGCAAGTCCAAGTACGCCGTCACGGCGTTCCCGGTCGCCGCGGAGCAGGACTTCACGGCCGGCATCAAGGCGCTGCTCAAGGACAAGAAGTTCCGCGCGGCCGACCATAATATCGTGGCCTACCGCATCAAATCGGGGGACGGCAAGACAGCGGAATACAAGAACGACGGCTACCAGTCGCCCTCCAAGGAAAGCGGCGCCGGCATCATGATGCTCGACCTGATGCGCCAGAAGGATATCGTCAACTGGTGCATCGTGGTCACCCGCTGGTACGGCGGCGTGCACCTGGGCGCCGACCGCTTCAAGCATGTCAAGAACGCCTTGCTGGCGATGATCGAAAGATTACCGAACCACGAAATACATGCAAAGTAATGTGAATAATACAATGTATTTTAATGTTGGCGGTAAACGTATAAGTAGTCCGCCAAATTCCCAAGAGCTTCATGACATTATATTAAAATTGCCGCAGCAAGACGATCCTTTCATCATTTTCGGCAATGATGATAGTTTTATACAATGCAGCGTACTTCAAGACGGAAAATATTATATTGAATATAAACAGAACAATAGGCTATACAAAGCACAAGATGCATCATTGACTACGGCTGATATCGTACGGGCTTTTGCAGCATTTATAAACGGGAACCGCCTGGATGCTATCAATATCAAGTGGCAAGCGGGTCAAAATGTATCACGGGCAGATATTAGCG
>DATJQG010000361.1:0-2022 GCA_035506015.1 Candidatus Edwardsiibacteriota bacterium | reverse complement strand
AACCCGTCGCCGCGCGCGGCGCGACCCAGCATCTCTCCCGAAACCGTCGCCGCCCAGGCCAGGTTGTCGATCGGCGAATCCAGCCAGCGCAGCAGCTCGAGCAGCTCGGCCACCACCCGCCGCTTGCGGATGTCCAGCCCCGAGGAGCTCGAGGCCGGGATGCCGGCCTCGGTCAGCCAGCCGATGGCCCGCTCGAGCTGATCGTTCTTGTCCGCGAGGATGGCGATGTCCTGGTGGCCGTAGCCCCGCGACCTGGCGTCGGCAATGATCTCGAGCACCGCCTGGCGCACCGGCCCCGCCGCAGCGGCGGTGGCGTCGCCGTCCCGGGGCCGCTCGAAGTGACGAACGCTGACAAAACCTTGGCCCAGGTGCGTCTTCCAAGGCAGTTGCCGGTAGCTGGTCAGATCGGTGCGGTCGCTGCCGAAGCGGCCCTGATCGATCAACGCCTTGAGATTGTGCTGGAACACGCCGGCCACATAGTCGACGATCACCTGGCCGCTGCGGTGGTTGTGCTCCAGGTTCTCCAGCCCGGCGTGTGCCGCGACGCTGGCCGGCAGCCAATCCCGCGGCCGTTCCCCGCTGACCTCCTGCTTGAGCTGCTTCATGATCCGGTAGTCGGCCTTGCGGAACATGTAGATGGCTTGCTTGAGGTCGCCCACCAGGAAGGCCGAGCCCTGCGTGGCCAACGCCTCGTCCAGCAGCGGCTGCATGCTGCGCCACTGCGCGGGGTCGGTGTCCTGGAACTCGTCGATCATGTAGTGGAACAGCCGCGATCCCAGCTTGAGGTAGATCTCGGGGATCATCTCCTGCCGCAGGAAACCGGCCAGGCGCGAGGCGATGTCGTCGATATGGTGCGTGCCCGACCGCCGCTTGACCTGTTCCAGTTCGCTTTTGAAGTGGCGATAGGGCAGGTGATAGGGCGCCATTCCGGCGACGGCCCAGGCCACGGCCAGCTCGGCCATCACCGGCCGCAGCCCTTCCCAGAGCGCCGCGCTGGCCGTGTGGGCGGCCAGCTGCTCCCCCTTCGCCTTGCCCTTGGCCAGGGGCGATCCCTTGAACGGCTCGCGGTCGAGCACCCGCTCGACATTGCGGGCTTCGAGGTACTCCGCCAGCTTCCCGGGCTTGCGGGAAAGCCCGTGGGCCGCGGCGATGGCGTTGATCTCCGCGTGGACCCGCATGATCTCGGCCAGGCAGCGGTCGATGACGGCGCCGGTGTCGGCGAACACGAACCTGCCGGATTCCTTGGCTTCGATCTTCAGGAACGACACGAACGTTTCCCGCATCCGCGACTGCGGGTCCCAGACATAGGTCGTGCCGCCGCTGTTGACCAGGGACAGGAACCGGTCCATCACCGCGGTCAGCCCGGCATCACGGCCCGGGCCGATCCGCCGGAAAAGCAGCGCGATCGCCTCGTCCAGCAGGCTGTCATAACCGGTGGTGATCTTGAAATCGGGCCGGAAGCCGAGCTCCCGGGCAGACGCTTGTGCCAGCCGGTTGGTGAAGCTGTCGATGGTCTGCACCTGGAAGTCGGAATAGCGGCCGATGACCTGATCGACCATATCGCTTGCCAGCTTCTTGATCTCCGGCGGAGGGATCGCCAAGGCCTCGCTGGTCTGCCGCATCTGGTCCGGGTCGGCGTCCAACGCCAAGTTCTTCAACCACGACAGGATGCGCCCCTTCATCTCCCGGGCGGCGTTGTTCGTAAAGGTGACGGCCAACAGGTTGGGGAGCTGGTTGTGGGGGACGCGCTGCGAAAGGAGGTATTCAACAAAGCGGCCGGCCAGTTTATAGGTCTTGCCGGAACCGGCCGAGGCCTCGATCAATAACAGCTGCGGAAAATTCTCCCCGCGAATCGCTGGCATCGGTTGCGCTTTCATCATGTGGATCGTTGGAGATCGTCGGCTGCGATAATGGATATTGTATCATCGAGGGGTGACGGCCCGGGTACGATCGACCAAGCCTCCCGGGCCGGTTCGAAGCAAGGCGGGGTGCCATCCTGGATCGGCCTTTGGATATGCTATC